>CAZYGF010000026.1:0-7527 GCA_964647575.1 Microcaldota archaeon | reverse complement strand
CGTGGAGGTATTCACTGCTTCCCGGCAGACTTCAATTAAGCGACTCTACTGGTTATCACGGCTCGGTTGTACGAAGCATCTGGAGCGGCGATGGCTATGACCACGGGCCCATAATCGGCATAGGCTTCCCCTGGCTCATGCCAACTGGCGTGGCAGCCCTCGACCTGGCGCCTAGCATCACGGAGAAGCTTGGCATTATGATAAAAAAGGCGGAAAGCATCGCTGACCCGGAACAGCTTCTGCGCGTTGCAACAGAACTGGAAGCGAAGATAGCCAAACTGGGCCCCTCCCTGGGCTCTATTCAGAAGAGGATTCGCGAATTGAAAGAACTGGCAGGTGGGCTGGATAAGATAGAGGGACTGCCCCCGCTGGCTCCCTCTCTGGAACCGATTCAGAGGATGATTCGCGAGTTGAAAGAGCTGGGCACCAGGCTATCGGGGATAACGGAACTGCCTTCGTCGGATGCCGCGCTGGAACCGATTCAGAAGAAGATTCGGGAGGTAAAAGAGCTGGGCGCCGTACTATCGGGGATAGAGGGATTGCCCCCGCTGGCTCCCATTCTGGGGCCGATTCAGACTGGAATTCGTGAGTTGAAAGAACTGGCCACCGGACTGTCTGCGATAGCGGAAGTACCCCCGCTGGTGCCAGAAGCGCCGAAGCCGCCCCCGCTGGTGCAACAGTGATTCTGGCCCCTATTTCCGCAGGATTATGGCGCTCTCCCTTGTGCGCACCTTCTGCGGCCTGACGTCGGCTATGCGCTCCGCGCCGACCACAATCTCCACGCCCGAAAATCCTATCCGCTGCGCGATTTCCGCGAGTATCTCGTCAACCAGCACGTGCGTCTCGTGTATCACGGAATTGGACACGACAACATATGCGGCGCCGCCAGGCCGCAGGACGCGGAACATTTCCCCAATCGCCCGTTCCATGTCAGCGAAATAGGTGCCTATTATAGGTATCCTGTACCCTATCTCGCCGACTTCAGGGGGCATCTGCCCCACGTCCATCCTCTTGCCGATGAAGGAGCGCACGGCGCGCATCCGCATCTCCGCCGCCTCGCTTCCGCTCATGTTCAGGAGGCTGAGCTCCAGCCCGTAGATTTTCGAGTAGTCTATGTTGTTCAGGTAGGGCGGCGACGTCACCACGATGCCTGCCGATTCCTTCTCCATGTCCAGCGCCCTCGCATCGCCCAGGAACACCTGCGGCTCAGGCCCGCGGACCGGCGTTTCCCGCAGCTCGCGCACCATGCGTTTCACCTTCCGCTTGAATATCTCCTTGGCCGGCAGCGCCCGCTTCTCCTTCATTATCTTCAGCACGCCGCCGTCCTTGAGTATTATGCTCGCCTGCGGCAGGACAGACAGCAATGCCAGGAGCAGCAGGTCCCGCGCCTTGCCCCCCTCCTGCTCTATGGCGTTCCGTATCGCAAGTATCTCGTTGTAGTTGCGCTTCGGGAACGCTGCACGGGGGCTGAACAGCTCGAACTCCCAGCCTATGTCCGCGGCCGGTTTCATGTCCTTCGCGAGGAACGCTTCCACGGCCTGGATATCCGGCTGGCCGTAGTCCTGCGCCTTGGTTTTGGAAGCGAACGCGGCGAGCGGCGACGCGTCCACGCCGATTGAGCGCCTGCCCGCGTTCTTCGCAGCGAGCAGGGTCGTTCCCACGCCGCAGAACGGGTCAAGGACGGCGTCCGTCGCCCCGCTGTCGCGGAGCGCCCATTCCACTATCTCAGGGGCATATCCCTCCTTGTACCAGAACCAGCCGTGCACGGGCTTCTCCTTGCTGAGCTCGAATGTCATCAGCCTGCCGAGCTCAGGCCGGCTCGTGATTTTCATCTCATCCCTCGCGTTTCTGCTGGCCAGGGCTGCGTTTCCTTCCCAGCTCCGCCGCCTCTTTCGACAGCTTGTCCGCCTCGGAGTTCTTCTCCCGCGGGATGTGCTCGAAATGGATTTCCAGCCCGTGGCACAGGCCGTCTATCCTCCTCTTGAGCGGTTTCAGCTTGGCGTCCTTGACCTTGTATTCGTTGTTGAGCTGCTTTATGAGAAGCTGGCTGTCGCTCTTCACGTGGACCTTCGTTTCGCCCATCTCGTGGGCGGTCTCCAGCGCACGGATGACCGCCGTATACTCGGCAACGTTGTTCGTCCCGTCGCCCAGGTACTCGTCCAGCTCCTCCACGCGCACGCCGTCCCTGTATATCGCTATGCCGATGCCCATGGGGCCAGGATTCCCAAGGCAGCACCCGTCCGTGAATATCACAAGCATGCAAGCAACCCTCACCATACTCCCATGAGGCACGATTTTTATACTGTTCGCCTGACGATTGATGCATGGCCCGTTCGTTCCACCCCAGCCCGGTCGTCGCCGGGGTGAAAATCCTGATTTACGTCCTGCTGGTCACGGCGCTGCTCGTGCTCGCCCAGGACCTGCTCCGGGGCATGTTCATCCAGTTTCTGGCGGCTGCCTGGCTCGGCGGGGTTTTCTTCGTGGCACTGGCTTTCCTGACCGCGAAGCTGCAGACCATAACGATGGAAGAGAACACCATAGCGTATACCTCCGGCCTTCTCGCGACAAGGCGGATCGTCCTGCCCTATGCCAAGATAACCGAGACGAGCTATGCCCAGGGCGTCCTGGAACGCATCCTCGGCGTCGGCACCGTGAGCATAGACACCGCGGGCGGCGCTCAGATCGCCATACACGTGGGCAACGTGCGCTATCATGATATAAAGACGCTGCTGCAGGAGATAAACGAAAAGACGGGCAAGGGTTCTGGCATCTGATTTGCCGGTTTTGCACATGGCAGGAATCGAAATAAGCGACGAGTTCGTGGTCGTGCGGGAAAAGCCGCTCATACTGAAGCTCCGCAGCCTGGGCGCCGGCGTGGAAGAGGCCGAGGAGACCAGGATGACCGTGCTGGAGGCCGCGTACTTCGCGGACCGCGGCGTCCTCCCGCTGAAAAAGGACGAGCTCATCCACCACGCCTCCAGGAAGGACAAGCTATCGCACGAGAAGTATTCAGTGATAAAATACCTGCGCGACCGGGGCTACATAGTCCGGCCCAGCCTTGACGGCACGCCATACCTAAGGCTGCACCGCAAGGGGTTCAGGCCGGGGGAGGACAAGACCTTCTGCCTCATAGAGGTCGTGAGGAAGGACTGGCAGTGCGAGCCCGGGAAGCTGCTGGAATCGCTGGACATGGCCGGCAGGCTGCGCAAGGAGCTGGCCATAGCGGTCGTGGACCCGAAGCAGGAAAAGCCGCTTTTCCTGAAGTTCGGCCGCATGAACTTCGACTGATTGAACAGATACATTAAGTTATAAATTTTACCATCCACACTAATTCCAGACTTCCATGGTGTTTAGGCATGACCAAAGCTTATCTAATAGAAGGAACGATGAGAACTGGCGGGAATGGCGGATATACGAATGTTGTCGGCGTCGCATTTTTCCCTGACGACGCGATGAGAACGCTGAAAGTCAACATGTTGGAGAATATGGGCTTCCTCCCTCCGAAGCGCTCCCAGCTTTCGTTCGAAGAGGCGAGGACAAATGGCGGTGCACCCACTGAGCCGACGCTGTACTTCTACGACCGGAGCGCCGCCAACAGGATTGTTTCCATAGCGAAACTGAATACGGACGGCACCAGGGCGACAACCACGAGCATCGTGCTGGATAAGCGGACCGGGGAGCATCCACGCTACGTGATTCCTGCGATATCAGGCTGCGGAGCGATACGCGTCGGCCTTGCAGATGCGTCCAACGGGCCGGACATGAAAGATTTCCGCAGGCATGCACAATTCCCCCCTGGGCGCAAGGTCGCATACGCACGGTGAGCCAAGGTGGAAAAGGCATTCTCAATCCTGGGCACCATGATGCATGATGGACACGAACCGGTGCCCGTGGTGGCAGTCCTCTTCGTCCCGGCACAGTACTGCCCATATATGCTTAGCAACAGCCAGCCTGACCTGCGGCTCCTTAAAAAGATGGAGTTCGACAAGGGCAACATAAGGTTCGAGGCGTGCACACTCCCAGACGCCGTCCCGAACAGCAGCATCCACGACATGCCCACCCTCTATTATTTTGAGCGCAGCCCGCAGCCATCCAGGGTCATGGTCGCTACGCTGGGCTTTGAAGGCTGCGCATGCGGCCTCAAGCTGAAGGTGAAAACAAGGGAGGGCTGCCCGCACGAGATAATCCCGCCCGTGGACAGCCCCATGGCAAGGGCCCACATCTACAAAAACGTCCCCTCACTGCCGGCTTTTCCGGCTCCCAAGGCGCCGGCCCTCAACCCCCAGCCCAAAAAGGCATTCGCCCGCTGAAGCGCCGGCGCCATTTCAGCAAGTTTTTAATCCTTGAGAGGAATATAGGCGCATGTTCGCAAGGCCGTTGTTCCTGTTTCTCGCATTGGCAGCATTGTCCTTCTCGGTCACGGTCATCTCCCCCCAGGCGGGCGAGGTCAGCAATGGCGACATCGTAGACCTTGGCACCATGGGCCCGGGCCAGACCGTATCAATACTAATAGGCAAGACTGTCACGACGGGCGGCATCCACGGCATGGGCGGCATGATGGACCAGGCAATGGCCACGGACCTTCCGGCCGGCTGGTCGACGCAGCCAAGCAAGCTCTACCAGGACCCGCTCCAGGTGACGGTGAGCGCCAACCCCGACGCCCCTGAAGGCAACTACACCTTCCGCATCACGGTCATAGACGAGAACAACGGCGAGAAGCTCGGCAACGTCACGTTCATGGCAAGGGTGAAGGTCACCTGGGACGTGATGGACTTTGGCGTATCGCCCACCCGCCTCACGGTCGGGCCGGGCCAGCCCGCGCGTTTCGCGATAACCGTGACCAACAAGGGCTCGGCAAGCGACGCATTCGAAGTGAGCGCCACCGGCTCGAGGAAGTGGGACTTCAGGAAGCAGATTTTCGTGCCTGCCCAGAGCACCAAGACCATACACTACGAGGTGGTGGGCACCGAGGAGGACGCATACACCCCGACCCTAAAGGTAGTCTCGCTCTCCAGCCACAACATAGCCGCGGAGAAGAACGTCACGGTTTCCGTCCGCTCCGGCCTTTTCGGCGACTACGCGGCGACAAACCACGGCACGCTGCTCTTCCCGATTTTCGAGGCCCCTGTATACGCGCTCGCAGGGCTCCTGTCCAATTTCTTCGGTTGATTATCGGATTTTAAACAGAAGCCGCCATTTCTCTCCTGATGAAGAGGAAGAATGCGGTTGATTTCATAGTCAGGGGCATCCTTGCGGGCCGGACGGACGTGGAAGAGCTCAAGCGCGAGGCATGCAGGAAGTTCAGGCCCGATTCCATAATAACGAACCCGGAACTGCTTGCAGCGCTGCAGAAGCGCGCCCCTGCGGCCGCCTCGCGCCTGCGCAGCCTCCTCCTCAAAAAACCGACCCGCACGCTTTCAGGCGTCACTCCCGTGGCTGTCATGATAAGGCCCGAAGGCTCATGCAGGCACGGCTGCATCTACTGCCCTGCCGCAGGCCTTGCTGCCAAGAGCTACACAGGATACGAGCCCGCCGCGCTGAGGGGAAGGCAGTTCGGCTTCGACCCGCGCCTGCAGGCCATGAGCCGCGTGGAGCAGTTCGAGGGCGGTGGCCATCCAGCGGACAAGTGCGAGATCATCGTCATGGGGGGGACGTTCCTCGAGACGCCGGAACGGTACCGCGTTTCTTTCATAAAGGGCATCTATGATGGCCTCAATGGGAGGAAGGCCAAGACGCTGGCAGGCGCCATCCGCGCCAACGAGCGCGCCAGCCACCGCGCGGTCGGCCTCACCATTGAGACGCGGCCGGACGTATGCGTACCATATATCGGTGAGATGCTTTCCTACGGCGCGACGCGCGTGGAGCTCGGCGTCCAGCATGCGGACGACGCAATCTACCGGCTGGTGAAGCGGGGCCACACAGTGAAGGACGTGGTGGACGCGACCCGCGAACTGAAAAATTCCGCATTCAAGGTCCTCTACCATATAATGCCCGGCATGCCAGGCTCAGGCAGGAAAAAGGACATATCATTTGTCCGGCGGCTTTTCTCTGATGCGCGCTTCCGGCCTGACATGCTGAAAATCTACCCCACGCTGGTGGTGCCAGGCACCAGGCTCGCAGAGATGGAGGCGCGCGGCGCGTTCAGGCCGTACGATGCGGATGAAGCGGCCGACATCATCTCCGAATTCTACCGCCATATCCCTCCCTACGTGCGCGTGATGCGCATCCAGCGCGACATTCCGGCGGCACGCATCGCATCGGGCGTGAAGAAAAGCAACCTGCGCGAGCTTGTGGAGGCGGAGCTGCGCGAGAAGGGGATCGTGGCTAAGGAAATGCGCTCCCGCGAAATCGGCCTGCAGGGCTGCCAAAAGCGCTTCGAGCCCGGGAGTTTCGCCCTGAAGCGCCTCGATTACGAAGCGGGCGGCGGGAAGGAGCATTTCCTCTCCTATGAGAACGAAGGCGGCCTGATAGCTGGCTTCATACGGGTGCGCTTCCCGGAAGAGAGCGGCCGCAGGGAAATAGATCCCGCCTGCGCCCTTGTCCGCGAGCTGCACGTTTACGGCTCTGAAGTCCCGCTTGAGGGCGGCCGTGCGGCAGTCCAGCACAGGGGCCTTGGAGCGAAACTGCTGGAAGAGGCAGAAGCGCTCGCAAGGGAGGCAGGAAAAGGCCGCATGGTGGTCATCAGCGGCGTCGGAGTGCGCGAATACTACAAGAAGCGCGGGTATTCATTGCTCGGGCCGTATATGCACAAGAAGCTCTAGCTACTTGAAAGAAACGCTCTCCTCTTCGTTGAATTCCTTCAATAATTCGTCCTGCTGCTTGAGGAGGTCTAGATACCGGCGCTGGAGCACCACGAACTCGTCCTCTTCCTGCTCGCTGAAATGCTTTATCTGCCTCTCGGCGTTCTTGAGCTGGATGCCGGCCGTCAGCGCGTTTATCCTGCGCAGGTTCTCCTCCAGCTGCGCCTTCACGGCCTCGCTGACCCAGATGTTCCGGTTGGCCAGTTCCATGCGCACCTCGCCATGGGGGGCGTGCCTGTCTGCCGCAAGATTCCTGCCGGACGCGGTGCAGCCCATGCCGCAGCGCCTCATGTAGCGCGCAGTGTCCCTGACGAGCGCGTCGTTCGTGAAGGTGAGCTGCACGGTCCCCTCGAAAAAGCCGGAACGCACGATGGCCGTGGTGATTTCCCTGTCATGGGACGGCATGCGCGCGAGCGCCATGGAGAGCTTCGCCACCTCGAAACGGTTCTCGTGGTTCTGCTTGACTATGGTGCCCCGCTGCTGCAGGAGCTCGTAGGCCTGCCCGCTCCTGCTGACAAGCGCCTCCTTCAGCTCCTGTGGGGAAAAAGGCGAGAGGGCGGCGCCCAGCTTCTGCAGCCGCTTCTCGTTCGGGATGATTATCTCGACCCTGGCGGCCTTCGCCCTGGCCGCGATCTCATCGGCGTTCGCGGTTATGGAACGGAGTTCCGCGCCGCAGTCCATGCCGAGGGCCGAGCTCTTGAATTCAAGCTCTGCCCTTTTTTTGTTT
>CAZYGF010000025.1:4622-7790 GCA_964647575.1 Microcaldota archaeon | reverse complement strand
GAAAATGACCGCTATTGAAACCGCCAGCGAAACGGGTATGGATTCCTTCACCGGCAGGAAGAAGAACGGTGTGATGGGCACGAACGAGCCGACGACGGCGCTGCCGCCCACGAGGACCGCCTGCCAGAAGGCAGACATGCCCTCGGAGGGGTTCTCCAGCCCCAGCTCGTCGCGCATCATTGTGCTGAGCCATACCTTCCTGCTGGAGCATATCTTGTCAACCACCTGCCTGAGCAGGCTGCCGGTGAACCCTTTCTGGCGGTATATATCCTCGATTTCCTTCCGTTCCCTGCCCGGTATCTCGTCAATCTCCTGGAGCTCGCGCTTGACTTCGGATTCGTAATGCTCTATTTCCGCGCGGGTTGATGTGTAGGCGACCGCGGCCATGCTGATGCTTTCGGCGAATGTGGCTGCCATGCCTGCCAGGAGGACGATGTACGTGGAGCTGGTAGCCGTCGCCACGCCAAGGGCTATGCCCAGGACGTTCACCACGCCGTCCTGGCCGCCCAGTATGACATTGCGGAATATGCGGCCCAGCCCTATGGTATGCTGCTCGCCGTCGCCTGTCCCTGGTTTCGGATCCTGCCTTTTCGCCTTTTTCTGCATCACCCGGCTTTTTGATGCAAATTTAATAATGGTTGCTTCAATACCTTTTTTCGAATCCGCTATTTATAGCCGGGCTTGCAGCTTCTTTTGACCCTTTCGGTCAAATGACTCCAAGACCTCACATTCGTTCGGGCTTGTAGCTCAGCAGCAGAGCGCTCCGTTCGCAAGCTTTGAAAGCGGCGCTTTCAAAATTTGCCGGCAAAGCCGGCAATCGGAGAGGCCGGGGGTGCGAGTCCCCCCAAGTCCATATCAATGGACGAAAAGTGCCCGCAGGCACAACAAGTCCATGAGTGAAGCGAATGGACTGCAGGGAACGAAAGTTCCCCATCCCCCTTCGCAAGACTTTTATGCTTTATTATGCTTACATGCATGAGAAACTAATTGCGATTTGATGCCATGGAAGTTCCTAATATATACAAGGGAGACTACCGCCTGCTAGTCATACCCCCGCTGCTGCTCATACTCCTGTCGCTGCTCTTCATACCGAACATAACGCCTGGCGTGGACTTCAGGGGCGGCACGCTGGTGTCTCTTTCGCTCAACCAGAGCGTGGACGCCGCCGACCTCCAGGCAAAGCTCATGCAGGAGGGGCTCGAGGCGAAGGTGCAGGTCTTCCAGACGCCCACAGGCTATACCGCCGAGATAGAGGTCCCCCAGAGCCCGGACCTGGTTAAGGCAGAGGAGCTCAAGGGCAGCTTCGCCACCCTCATGGCCGAGGTTTCCGCGTTGGAGGTGCGCTCCTACCAGAACAGCAGCTACGAGACCAACTATACGGCAAGGAAGGCGGAGCTAGACGCGCTCGCCGACCAGATGTTTTTGCTCGCGAAGACCGACCGCTCGCAGCTTAAGATAAACGGCCTCAACGACCTTGAGAAACGCGTGTCGGAATCCTACTCGCGTGTCTACACCCTGTACCAGGAGTCCATATCCAAGCCCATCAACAAGTACGTCTCCTACAATTCCATATCGGTGCAGACAGTCAGCCCGGTCCTGTCCACGCACTTCATCGAGAAGGCGCTCAATGTGGTGGTTTTCTCCGCGGTCCTCAGCGTCATACTCGTATTCCTGTTCTTCAGGACGATTGTGCCGAGCATCGCGGTGCTCACGGGCGCGCTGTCCGACGTGGTCATAGCGATGGGCGCCATGGGGCTTTTCGGCATACCGCTGACGCTGCAGTCTTTCGCAGCCCTGCTCATGCTCATAGGCTTCTCGCTTGACACCGACATCCTGCTCACCACCAGGATGCTGAAAAGGAAGGGCGATCTGCGCGAGAACGCCTACGACGCCATGAAGACCGGCCTGACCATGAGCGTCATGGCCATAGTGGCGTTCGCGACCCTGTTCGCGCTTTCTATTGTGATGCACATACCCACCTACTACGAGATATCAGCAGTGGCGCTCGCCGGGCTGGTCGGCGACATGTTCGCCACCTGGGGCATAAACGGAGTGATGATACTCTGGTACGCCGAAAGGAGGAAGGTGGCCTGATGGACTTCTACACCGACAGGAAATTCCAGTTCCTCGCCCTGATGTTTATCATCTTCGCCGGCGGGCTGGTCGTCTATCCGCTTTTCGCAGGCCTGCTCCTCATAGCCGCGCTCATATTCTTCGGCGCGTTCTCGCTCATGTGGAAGGAGTCGCACATAAAGCTCGCTGGCATGGTCCTGCTGGTGCTGCTCGCGCTGCTCAACGTATCGGTCAACCACATGAAGTTCGGCATAGACTTCGTCGGCGGCACCCGCATCCCGGTCATCCTGGAGCACCAGGTCGACCAGGCAACCATGGACGAGCTTGTCCAGACCATAAAGACAAGGGCGAGCGTCCTGGGCCTCAGCGAGGCCAAGGTGCGGGCCATAGGCAGCACGGAGATAAACGTGGAGATATCCAACAGCGACGAGGCGACCATACGTTCCATAGAGGAGACGCTCTCCCACCAGGGCGTGTACGAGGGCATCGTGGACGGCCAGATAGCCGTGAGCGGCGAGCGCATATACTCATCTTCCATAAGGCCGCTGGGCTCGTCCGAACTCGTCCAGCAGCGCGCGGACTGGGGCGTCGGCTTCTCCGTGGACCGGCAGGGCGCCGAGCAGTTCGCCCAGGCTGCCAAGGGGAAGGCGGACTACCCAATATACATGTTCCTTGACCGGCCGCAGGACGTGGCATTCTTCTATGAGCGCGCCGACTTCAAGTCATCCATCCCGCAGGATTCCGGCGAAAAGGAGGCGCTCAAATCGCTGCGCGATGCGCTGAAGCTGAATGGCAGCGAGATTGGCGTATACGTGGTAGACGCGAACCTCAGCCTTAACGTCACGCCGATGACAAACAAGACCAGGGCGTTCATATCCGCGAACGCGTCCACGGCGACCAAGGAGCTGGTGAGGGGGCTCGGCTTCACAGTGGTGGAGCTCAACGCCAGCCAGATAAAGCCTGAATTCATACGTACCAACAGCGGCGTACTCATAGTCAACCGCCTGGAGGCCGCAGGCCTCCTTACCGCGCCCCTGCTTGGCGGAGGCATCACCAGCGGCATACCCAACTACAACTACGTCGTGACCGGCTCGG
>CAZYGF010000025.1:0-4522 GCA_964647575.1 Microcaldota archaeon | reverse complement strand
GGCGGAGGCATCACCAGCGGCATACCCAACTACAACTACGTCGTGACCGGCTCGGTGCAGGAGACGAATGCGCAGCTCAAGGCCCAGGAGGCCACGGCCCGGGTGAAGAGCATAGAGTCCATACTCAAAGGGGGCTCGCTGCCCGTCCAGATATCCCTGGGCTCGCGCACGACGCTGCCGGCATCGCTCGGCAACGAGTTCCTCAAATACAGCCTCATCGCCATCGCGTTCTCGCTCGTGGCAATATCCGTGCTCATCGGCCTCCGCTACCGCAACCTCACCGCCACCATGCCAATCGTGCTCATCAGCCTTGCTGAGCTCGTGATACTCCTTTCCATACTCGGCTCGTTCACCATAGACCTGGCTGCCATGGCAGGCATCATAGCCGCCATCGGCGTCGGCGTGGACGCGCAGATAGTGATCACGGACGAACTGCTCAAAAGGGACGAGCACAGCACCCGGGAAAAGATAGGCCTGGCGTTCGGCATAATCAAGACCAATGCCATCGTGGCCATATTCTCCATGGTCCCGCTGCTCTTCTCAGGGCTGGTGGAAGTGATCGGCTTCGCCATCTCGACCATACTGGGCGCGCTGCTCGGGTACATGCTGACAAGGCCTGCCTATGCGGCCATAGTGGAAAGGGTGCTCGCTGCAGAGAACAAAGCGCCTGAAACGCCGCAGCCCTGAAGCCGCATGCGGGCTGCCCGGGCCGGCCTGAAAAGTCATTCCCGGCATTTCCTGCCTCCTGGCGAACACCTACGTCGTTAAAGCCCCACATCCCACCATACGACCCTTTAAAATCCTTTTGAAACATAAATTATCACATGAGAGCGCCACAGCAACGACAGTCTGATTCAATCCGCCCGCCTCCGTCTGCGGTCAGTGGGGCAAAAACCGTGATAGGCGCAGTCCCTCGCATGCATGCTCCTCAGCTTGAAGACCCGCTCAAAGGCACGGTGTTCGCAAGCAGCATGGCCCAATACAAGATTCTGGATCTGCTAGGCAAAGGCAACATGGGCAAGGTTTACCTGGCCGAGAACCTCGGAACCAGTGAGATCGTGGCATTAAAGCACCTTGACGTGACTGCCGGGCTGGCGCATCTTGATGATACGAGGGAGCGCTTCCGGCGCGAAGCGGCTGCCATGCAGAAGATAAAACATCGCAACGTGGTGGCCCTGCTTGACTTCGACGATGTCAGCATGTTCATCGTCATGGAATACCTGAAAGGCCAGAGCCTGGACAAGGTGCTTCTCGGCGGCATGCTCCCCTGGAAGAGGATAAGAAACATAATACTCCAGGTCTGTGACGGGCTGATCGCGGCCCATGCCCAGAAAATCTATCACCGTGACATAAAACCAGAGAACATATTCCTGACCCCGGGTCCCAATGACAGCGAACTGGTCAAGCTCGTGGATTTCGGTCTGGCCAAGGAGGACAGTTCCACCTCGCTCAGCCTGACCCAAACAGGTCTACTGGTAGGCACGCCCCTCTACCTGCCCCCGGAGGAGCTCGATGGCACGGAATACCCGGGCGAGTCTCGGTCCCGCCTTCTCACAGCCAGGGAAGTCTGGAGCACAAGCGCGGTCTTCTACCACCTGCTCGCAGGCGACCCGCCATTCAATGCCAAAGGCGTGCCGGCGCTGGCGAAGCAGATCATGGAGGCGCCCCTCATCCCGCTGTCCAAGCGCGTGCCCCTCAGGGGCATACCGCCGGAGCTGGATGATATCCTCGACCAAGCGCTTGCCAAGAGCCCGTTTGAGCGTTATGAGTCCATCAGTGCGCTGAAGACCGCCATAAGCCAGGTGAAGTGGAACGGCCGCCGCAAGAAGGCCTGGCACGGCTCCGGCACGAAGCGCAGCCCCGGCCGCTTCCTGACCCGGGCAGGCATTACCCTGGCCGTAGGGGCAGGCATCACCTGGGGCATCCTCCACCCAGAGCAGCTCCGTTCTTTCTTCACCGCTATCCAGCGCGACACATATTCCTTCTACAACGACAGGATACGCCCTCCTCTGGTGCGGCACAACTTCAAGGCCCCCCAGCTCACGATGCCTGAAAGGCAATACGCCGTATCCATAACATCCAACGTGGATAGCGCCAGGGTATCCCTGGACAGCGCCGGGAAGCTGAGATACCTCGGCAACACCCCGCTCACGCATACATTCACCGGCGAGGGCATGCATGCGCTCGTAATAAAAAACCACGGCCGGTCCCAGCGGGTGTACGTTTCGCCAAAGAAAACCGACGTGTCTGTGTACTTCGCCGAACCGCCAGAAACCCAAAAGTGAGCGTTCCCCGGTTTTCAGGACTCCACCGGCTCTTTAAAAGCAGCCAGCGCAGGCATCTTATTTAAATCCTTTTAAACATAAATTGCAACATGAGAGGGAGGCAATCACCTTGAAAAATACCTCATCAGGCAAAAAAACGCAGGCCACGGCCCAGGAAAGCAAGCCCCGCCAGCCACTGCCACTCATCGACGACTTCATAGGCGCATCTATCGCTCACGGCTCAGACTGCTATACGATTGAAGGCAAGCTCACCCACGGCCAAGGCGGCATGGGCACGGTATACCTGGCCCGGAACACGGCCGGCTCGCCTGTGGCCCTGAAAATCACGCCGGAGCTGGAAGGCGTGAACGTCGACCCGATTATCCGCCATTTCCTGCAGAAGAAGCAGGCATCGCCGCATGAGCTCGGCATCACTCCTCCGCCAACCGATACTAACGCGAAGCTTGCCCAGCGCTTCATCCAGGAGGCGCAAACGCTGCAACGGCTTGACCACCCCAACATCGTAAAGACATATGGATGGGGTTCGGTGCCCAATTGCCCCAACCGGCTTTTTCTGGCCATGCATCACGTCGATGGCACCCCGCTATCCGTCATTCTCAAAGACGGGCTCATGCCCATGTCCATGGTAAAGAAAGTCCTGGAGCAGACCTGCGACGGCATGGCGGCAGTTCACGATCTCGAGATTGTGCATCGTGACCTAAAGCTGGCCAACTTGATAGTGAAGATGCTGGATGGCGGCGACCTGCACGTGACAATCATCGATTTCGGCGCGGTGAAGGTTAGGAACTCCATAGAGCATCTCACCGTGATGGGCGACATCATCGGCACGTCGCTCTACCTCTCGCCCGAACAGATTGATGACAGCAGCACCGTTGACTGCCGCTCAGACATATATAATCTGGGCATAGTGATGTACCAGCTTCTTACCGGCACAGTGCCATTCAATGCCAAATACCTGCATGCGCTGCTTACATCCATAAGCAAGGACAAGCCGGAACTGCCTAGCCGCCGATGCCCTGAGCGCGGCATATCAAGGCGGATGAATGACGTGGTCCTCAAGGCGCTGTCGAAGGACCCGGCCGACCGTTTCCAGTCCATGGGCGGATTCAAGGCGGCCATAGAAGAATGCGACTGGTCTGACAGGGTGGCCGTGCCTGCCGCTGCGGCTCCAGCCGACAGGACCGTATCCAGAAATGATATTCCCAGTCCGCCGCCAGGGCTGGCAGCAGCGCCATTCCCGCCCACAACGAGGGATGCCCAAACAGCCCGCCCGCGCGTTTCCTATCCAGCGTACCCCCTCCGTTCCATCCCGCGCAAAAGCCACCGCCTCAGGACTGCCCTGTTAATCGGCGGCGGCGCCCTTGCTATCGGCGCAGTCGGCTTTGGCATCTGGCAGTTCAGGTCGGCACGCACGCCCCTCGCCGAGCAGCCTACTGTGAGCGCGCCAGCGTCGGATTCGCTTGATGTGACCGCGGTGTTCGACAGCATTGCCCCCCGCCAGCCCGAACCGCCCCAGATGCCCAGGCAGAAGCCAGCCCAGCCGCCTGTCAAGCCATCCAAAAAGGCCATCAGGCCATACGTCCAGCCGAAAAAAGACACCCCTAAGGATACGGCCAGGCCAAAGTCCGGATTCCTCACCCCCAACCCGCGCTACCTCCACAAATGATGGGGCAAGGGAGCAGCTTTTAAAATTCTGATTAGATAGTAGGGCATGTGCAACCTGTATCTCGAAGGGACCAGGGCCATAGTGGACCTGGCCAAATGCCCATATGAGTTCGCCTCCCCCGAATTCCTCAACCTCCACCTGAAAGACCTGTCAACTACCGAGTCGCCCATCAAGACCATACGCTACGAGGAGGAAATCGTCGTCGAGCTGGACGAGGAGAAGACGCTGACGCTTACCGAGTACGCGGCGTTCATCCGCCAGCTGGAGATGATAATCCTCAGGGAGGACATCTACGGCCTCAAGCAGGACCCTGCATACGACACCAGGAGGGCGCTGATAAAACGATTCTATGAATACGTGTTCCTCAACCCGCTCCTGGCCGCCCAGCAGCTGAACGACTACAACGAGCCGGAGCCGGAAAAATCCATCTACCAGAAGGGCTACCAGACCTTCAAGGGCTGGGTCGCAGGCATAGTCAAGAGATACACAGCCACCCGGCTGTACAGCCTGGTGAAGGACACCGGCGACCTGCGTGCCGCCTTCCTGCAGATTGTGGGGCTGAAGACGCTCT
>CAZYGF010000024.1:0-7963 GCA_964647575.1 Microcaldota archaeon | reverse complement strand
AGCGAAGCCGCATTCTCCTGGTCCTCAGTGGTGGAATCCACCTCAAAGAGCACGCTCCTGGCTTTGGCGTAGGCAGCGGCCTGCTGCAATTCTGCCAATGCGACGTCGTCAGGCACTTCCGCGAACCGTTTTAACAGTGGCGTAGCCGCCAACCTTTCCGGCACATAGCCCCGAAGAACGAACATGGAAGGGCTGGGCCCGGCCTCATCGGCCAAGCGCACCATAAGGTCCACGGCATCCATAAGGTTCCTGGCGCGCCCGGTGCCTTCGGGTTCGATGAGGTTGTAAATGAAATAGCCCCTGAAGCCAAAACCAGCTTCCGCAGCGTTTCTCGCGGCCTGGAGCAGCAGGGAATCCGGCAATCCCTTGCGGATTGCGCGCCTGACACGCGCATAGGGGCTTTCGATGCCCATGGCGACGCTCCTGTCGATGTGCGTCCCGAACAGGGCGTCAATACGCCCGCTTACCTCGGCCAATGCACCGGTTTCGATGAATCCGGCTCTTGATTCAAACCCGAGTTCAGCCACGGCAGGCAGCTTCTCACGGATTATCTCCAGCATCCCCAGCAACGCTTCCCGGCGTACCGTTTCCTGGTTGAACACGCTGTCGCTGTTGGTGACGAGCGAAACCTTCCCCACCCCGCCCAGGTCCACGCCCTTGGCTACGAAGGAGCTGATGCTGCCGCGCAATTGTGCGGCTGCTTCGTCGTATAGGAGGGGCTTGCCCTCGCCGTCCGTTTTGCCCAGCCCGCAAAACAGGCATTTGCCCCACGGGCAATTCCTGGTATTGAGCGTTATGAATAATTCGCCGCTTTCACGGCCCTCGACGCGTGCCGGCCTGAACGAGACCTTATGCGCCTCGTTGCGTGGTGCTGGCTGCCGTGGTTCCATTATGATGTTGTGTCAAAAACAATATATAAATGTGTGTTTTTGAAGTGCGCTCCGCTGCGTATTATAATCCCCTTCGCGCATCGTTTCCCCATGATAGACAGGAAGAACCTCCTTTTCTCCACGTTCATAGGGCTGGAGGTCGAGATCTCGAATTCCAGCCAGCGGAAGCTCGTCGGCCTGCGCGGCAAGGTGGTGGACGAGACCAAGAACCTCATTATAATGGAGGCGCACGGCAGGGAAATCCGCGTGCCGAAAGTGTCATCCACGTTCCGCTTCACCCTGGACGACGGGGAAAAGATGGACGTTGACGGGGCGAAAATCGCGTTCCGGCCGCACGAGCGCGCCAAAAAAGTCTGATTTTAATACCCTCTCCCACAATGTCATCCCTGGTGGATATGAAAGTTAACCATAAGCCCGAGCCGCACTGCACATCCGCCAGCCGTGCCGGCAGGGCATGCCGGTTCCTCATTGCCGCAGCCGCATTCCTTCCGCTGGCAGCAGGATGCGCCAAGGAAAAGCCGCCTGCGTACCATCCAGCCGCACGACCGGCTGCACACGCTTCACATATGCAAGCTGCAGCGCAAATGACGGACAAGAAAGAACCATCCCTGCCGCGGCAGGTGACGTCGCATGCGGTCAAGGCGCCTTTCCAGTCGCTCCGCCTGGAATATGAGTGCGCTCCGGGAGACAGCGCCCCGATCGTCGTCTACCCGGTGCGCCTTAGCAAGACGCTCGCGAACTTGGCGCGCGACACCCGCCCGAACGGCTACTATGCATACAATTACAACGACTGCAGCCAGTCCCTCACCGTGGTGTTCACCAACGCGCGCCTCGGCGAATACGGGATGAAGGAGAACAGGCTGATGAAATACTCGGCCGAGCTGGTCTTCCAGCCGGACAACAGCAGGATAAGCATCACCATGGAGGGAGTGCCCTGCAGCGGCGAGCCCAGCTGCGTCTCCCTCTGGGAGGGCGTCTGGATAAAGACGGACTACAACCCTGACCCGGCCTCCAAGCGGGCCAGCATGTACATGCACAAGGACGTCACCCCCTACCTCAACGCCATAAAGAGCGAATTCGAAGGCGAGCAGTCGGTCCGCACGCGGTGGATACTGGATACGGTCCGGATATATTCCAACCGTGCCATCGGCTTCTTCGCCATCACCGAGTCCCCGCCGGGCGAGCCCATGGGGAAGCACAAGGGCGGATACCTCGCCGTGGGCACTGCCTATACGATGGAGCCCAGCAGGACGACGGGCAGCTACTGGCTGCTCCTGGAGCCCGGCGTGCCGGTGCCCAAGAGCCTCGGCATCGAGGGCATGAAACTCGAGCGGCTCGACTGAGTATTTATAAACATTTGTATCCAAATCAGTTCTTACCCGTATTATATTACACTCAATCGGCCGCTCATTACGGCTGGCGGCGCATGAACACCTCTTTCCAGCGGAAAGGGATTCGCGCGCTTTGTAATGTGGGTTTCGTTCGTTCTACGAGCGAGAATGCCCCAGCAACCGGCAGAGATGGTGATATTGATGGCAGCAGACAGATGTGACGACAAGAAGTGCTTCAGGCACGGCGGCCTCAAGCTCCGTGGCGAAACGGTATCCGGCAGGGTGGTCAGCGCCAAGGCCAGGCACACGGTCATCGTGGAGAGGGACACGATAAAGTTCATCTCCAAGTACCAGAAGTGGGCCAAGGGGAGGTCGCACATAGCCGCGCACAACCCGCAGTGCATAGCGGCCAAGGTGGGCGACATGGTGGAGCTGGCCGAGACGCGGAAGCTGAGCAAGACCAAGGCATGGACCGTGACCGGCGTCACGGGAAAGGGTGAACAGGCATGAAAGGGCTCACGAGCAACATAGTGAAGACGCTTACGACCGCGAGTGTGATCCCCTGCAGCGACAACAGCGGCGCGAAGATGATTTACGTCATCGGCGCATTGCGCTACAAGGGGACGAGGGCGAAATACCCCAAGGTCGGCATCGGCGACATCGTCATAGCATCGGTCAGGAAGGGAAAGCCGGACATGATAAAGAAGCTCGTCAAGGCGCTGATCATCCGGCAGAAGAAGGAGTTCCGCAGGGCGAACGGCGTGCGCGTCTTCTTCGAGGACAACGCAGCGGTGCTTGTCTCCGACGACTTCCTGCCAGTGGGAACGGAGATCAAGGGCGTCGTGGCCAGGGAGATCGCAGAGCGCTTCCCCAAGGTCGCGGCGATATCAGCGGGGGTCGTCTAGATGAAATCCGACACCGAAAGGAAGAAATACTACACGGAAAAGCTCCACAAGAAGAAGAGCAGGCTGCACGTGCACCTCTCGAGGGACCTGCGCGGCAAGCTCAAGACCAAGAAGCGCGCAATACTCGTCCGCAAGGACGACCGCGTGAAAATCATGCGCGGGCCAGGCATGGACAAGGAAGCGCGCGTCGTGCGCGTCAGCACGCTCCAGCGCAAGGTTTACGTCGAGGGCGTCGTGGCGAAGAACCGCAAGGGCAAGGAGAATGTCCTCGCGCTCGAGCCGTCCAACCTGCTCCTCATAGCGCTCGAGCCGACCGAGGAGAGGAAGCAGATATTCAAGGACGAAGCGTTCAAGAAGCACGAGCCGAAACCTGAAGCGAAACCCGCTGCCCCGGCTGCTGAGCACAAGCATGAGGGCGCGGCCCATGAGCACGAGGGCCACGAGCACGCCCACGAGAAGCACGAAGGCGCGGTGCACACGCACGAGCAGAAGCCCGCGATCGAATCGAAGCCGCCTGCGCACACCGCAGTGAAACCGTCTACCAGGTGATATTCTTATGGCAAAACTCGGAGGAACAAAGCATCTGAAAAGGATCGCGGCGCCGAAGGCGGTGCCGGTCACCGACAGGAAGGCCAGCACATGGATGATAAAGACCGCCCCGGGCCCGCACCCGAAAAAGCATGCCATCTGCCTCGCCGTGCTCCTGCGCGACATCATCAGGGTCGTGAAGGACGCGAGGGAAGTGAGCAGGGCGATTTCGCGCAGGCTGGTCATGGTGGACGGGAAGGCGCGCACCGACGCTAAGTTCCCGGTCGGCCTCATGGACGTCGTATCGTTCGCAGGGAAGAGCTACCGGATGGTCGTTGACTGGAAGGGCAGGCTCGTGCCCATTGAAATCACGGGTGAGCGCGCCTCATCGAAAATCCTCAAGGTCGTGGGCAAGCGCACCGTGAAAGGCGGGAAGATAAGCGTCAGCTTCCACGACGGCAGGAACATGCTCGCAGACAACAACCTCAAGGTGGGCGACAGCATAATCGTCTCGCTGCCGAAGGCGTCGATGGTCAGGCACCTGAAGTCCGAGAAGGGCGCGCGCTGCCTCGTATCCGAGGGGAAGCACGCCGGAAGCATAGTCAGGCTCAAGGAGATAATCCAGAGGAAGGGAAGCAAGCCGTCCGAGGCGCTCGTGGAGAGCGACGGCGGCGAGTTCATCACGGTCGCCAAGTACCTGGTGGTCGTTGACGACGGCTTCCAGGTGAAAGGAGGGAGAAGCCCATGAGCGACATGCGCGAGATATCCATAGAGAAGGTCACGGTCAACATCGGCGTCGGCGCGCCCGGCGACAGGCTTGAGAACGCGAAGGGGCTGCTCAGCAGGCTCGCAGGGAACCGGAAACCAGTCGAAACGACCGCAAAGCGCAGGGAGCCGGTCTTCAAGCTCAGGAAGGGCATGCCCATAGGCACCAAGGTGACGCTGCGCGGCGGCGAGGCGAAAGCGTTCCTGGATAAGGCGCTCACCGCCAGGAGAAAAACGCTCAAGGAGTCCAACTTCGACAGGCAGGGCAATTTCGCCTTCGGCGTGCCGGAATACATAGACTTCCCGGGCGCCAAGTACGACCCGGCCATAGGCATGTTCGGGTTCGACGTCTGCGTCTCGCTGGTGCGGCCTGGCAAGCGCGTCTCCCTGAGGCGCCTGAGGCCCGCGCCCGTAGGCAACAGCCACAGGATAAGCAGGGAAGAGGCCATGGAGTTCATGAGGAACTCCTTCGGGGTAAAAATCGAGTGATGCTTATGAAGATGTCTTTGGAAGAGAGATTCAAGGGGAAAGGCAAACGCGTGTGCCGCAACTGCGGCAACTCCCGGGCCCTCATACGCAAGTACAAGCTTTTCGTATGCAGGCGCTGCTTCAGGGAGATGGCCGAGAGCATCGGTTTCCGGAAGTACGGAGGTTGATATGATGGATCATCTTGCTGACGCGCTCAACACGATAAAAACACATGAGATGGTCGGGCAGGAGGCGTGCACCGTCAGGGCCACCAAGCTCATCGGCGAAGTGCTCCGCGTGCTCAAGGAGCACAACTACCTCGCCGAGTACAAGCTCGTGGAAAACGGCAGGGGCGGCCTCTACGAAGTGAAGCTGGACGGGAGGATAAACGAGTGCGGCGTGATAAAGCCGAGGATGCCGGTCAGGAAGAGCGACTGGGCGAAGAAGGAGCAGCAGTTCATCCCGGGCTTCGGCGTCGGGCTCCTCATAGTCTCAACGCCGGACGGCATCATGACGAACGCCGATGCGGAGAAGAACCGCGTGGGAGGAAGGCTCCTGGCGTACGTTTACTAGGTGTTGCTCATGATTGACATACCAGAAGGGGTTCATGTGCGGGTGGAAGGCCACAAGGTCATAGCCAAGGGCCCTGCAGGCGAGGTCCAGAAGACCTTCAGCAAGGAATCCTCGGTCAAGGTCAGCGGCAACAAGGCCGACGTGACCGCCAAGGACAAGGCGCTTACGAACACCGTCGAGGCGGTCCTCCGGTGCATGCTGGCCGGCGCCAAAACCGGCTACAGGAAGAGCATGAAGCTCATCTATGCCCACTTCCCGATAACCCTGGAAATCAAGGGCAAGGACATCACGGTCAAGAACTTCCTTGGCGAGAAGCAGGCGAGGAAGACCGTCCTCATAGGCAACACCAAGGTGGAGGCCAAGGGCCAGAGCGTCATCATATCGGGCCCGGACAAGGAAGCCGTAGGCCAGACCATCGCCAACCTGCGCACCGCGATGCGCATAAAGGACAAGGATCCGCGCGTCTTCCAGGACGGCATATACGACGTCGAGGGTGAATGATCATGACAACCAAAAAGAAAAAGCCGAAGTTCAACGTGCTCAACCTCGGGTTCTTCAGGAGCGTGAAGGCGCGCTGGAGGGAGCCGCGCGGCACGCACAACAAGAAGCGGATGAAGTTCAAGTGGGCAGGCGCGTCGCCGCGCGTCGGCTACCGCAACCCGCCGGATGCCCGCGGCGTCCACCCCGGAGGCCTGCGCGAGGCGCTCGTGCACAACGTGCCACAGCTCGATGGGCTGAAGGACGTGGTGGTGCGCATCGCATCCGGCGTCGGCGCCAGGAAGCGGAAGCTCATAGAGGAAAGGGCGAAGGCGCTCAGCCTCAGGATACTCAACCCGGAAACGAGTGTTCCGTCGAAGCACGTGCCGAAGGCTGCGAAGCCCGCCGCAGCGCCGCAGGCGAAACCTGCTCCGGCTGCCAAACCCGCTGCAGCGGCGCAGTCCGCGGCCAAACCCGTGCAGAAGCCGCAGGCCAGGAAGGCCGCGCCCCCGAGGGCGCCCGAACCCCCGCCAGGACCGGGAATCAAGAGATAAAGGTGTTTGCCCATGGCAATTGCTACAATAAGAAGGCTCGCGGCCGACATACTGCACGTCGGCGAGAATAAGATCAGGATATCGCCGGACAGCCTCAAGGAGGCCGAAGGCGCGCTCACCCGCGTGGACGTGAAGGGCCTGATAGACAAGGGCGTCATCACGAAGCTGAAGCCGCAGGGCAGGGCGAGCACCCGCAAGAAGGAGCGCAGGAGCACCGGCAAGAGGCGCGGCATCATGCTGGAGCCGAAAGAGGCGTGGATGATGAAGGTGCGCGCGCAGCGGAGGCTGCTCCGCACGCTCACGGCCGACGGCGCCCTGAAGAAGGGCACGAAACGCTCCGTTTACGGCAAGGTGAAGAGCGGCATATTCAGGAACAAGAGGGCAATGCTCATCTATCTCAAGGACAACGGCCTGGTGGCCAGGGATTACGAGCCGGCGAAACCCGCCTTCGTGAAGAAGGAGGGGAAACCAGGAACTCCGCCGAAGGCGGCAAAGCCTGCGGCAGCCGCAGCGGCACAGCACAAGCCTGAGCAGAAGAAGGGTGAATCAAGATGACAAAGGCAACGAGCCCGATATTCAAGGTCGCTTTCAGGAGAAGGCGCGAAGGCAGGACCAATTTCGCCAAGAGGCTCGCCCTCGTGAAGAGCGGCAAGCCCCGCATGGTGGTCCGCAGGAGCAACACCGGCATAGTGGTGCAGTTCATCGAGTTCGATCCCAAGGGCGACCGGACGCTGCTCACCGTGAACGGCAGGCACCTGGCCAAGCAGTACCAGTGGCAGTCCAAGCGGAACGTCTGGACCGCGTACCTCGCCGGCCTCATGGCAGGCAAGCTCGCCCACAAGAAGGGCGTGACCGACTTCGTGCTCGACATAGGGATGTACACGCCGTCCAAGGGCTCGATACTTTTCGCGGCGCTCAAGGGCGCGGCCGACGCAGGGCTGAAGACGCCGTTCGACAAGGAAAAAGTGCCCGAGTCCAAGATTGCGAACCCGCCGGAGAAAATCAAGGCCGCGTTCAACAGCGCCAGGAGCAAGATAGCAGGGTGATGTTTATGCCGGAAAAGATACGCACAATAGACAAGGAATCATGGACGCCCCGCACTTCCACGGGCATCAAGACCAAGGCAGGCGAGATAACCACGCTGGAGCAGGTCATCGAGTCTGGCAAGCCCATACTCGAGCCTGAACTGGTCGACGTCCTGCTGCCTGACATGGAATCAGAGACGCTGCAGATAAAGACCACGCAGAGGGTGACCGACTCGGGAAAAAGGACCAAGTTCCGCGTCGTCACCGTCATCGGCGACCGGAAGGGCCATGTGGGCATAGGCGTGGGCAAGAGCGACGAGCTCAAGCCGGCCATGGACTACGCCATCAGGGACGCGAAGAAGCACATGATAGCCATAGGCATGGGATGCGGCAGCTGGGAGTGCAAATGCTCCATACGCCATTCGGTCCTGTCAAAGACCGTGGGCA
>CAZYGF010000023.1:0-8265 GCA_964647575.1 Microcaldota archaeon | reverse complement strand
CTTGAGCTTGAACGTGTCGCCGCCGAACGCGTGCGCGATGAGCTGGTTGCCCAGGCACACGCCGAACATCGGCCTGTACCCTTCCAGCCCGCGTATCGCCTCGTGCGCGTATTTCAGTATCGCAGGGTCGCCCGGCCCGTTGGACAGCATCACGCCGTGCGGCTCGATGGCCTTCACGTCCGCTGCGCTGGCCGACGCGGGCAGTATGTGCACCTCGCACCCGCGCGCCACCAGCTCGCGTGCGATTCCTGCCTTCGCCCCGTAATCGATGAGCACCACTTTTTTCTTCCCTCCTTTGTTGAGCACCTGCGCCTTCTTCACTGTGACTTCCTTCACGAAATCCACTGACGAGTAGTCGAATTTGTTCATCCGCTCCACGAGTCTTTTCACGTCGATGTCCTTTTCCGACGTGGCGATTATGGCGGGCATCACGCCCTTCTCGCGTATGTGGCGGACGAGGAATCGCGTGTCAATGCCGTGCATGCCAGGGACGCTGGACTGCTTCAGGAACGCGTCCAGGGAGGCGTTCGCCTGCCTGTGCTCGTAGTCCTGGCTCAGCTCGCGGACCACGAAGCCCGGGGGGTGGATGCGGTTGCTTTCCCTGTCCTTGCCGTTTATGCCGTAGTTGCCGATGAGCGGGTAGGTCATGAGGAGTATCTGGCCTGCGTAGCTCGGGTCTGTGAGCGCCTCCTCGTAGCCGGTCATGGACGTGTTGAAGACGAGCTCGCCCACGTTCTCGGCGATGGCACCGAATCCTGTTCCATGGATTACCGTGCCATCCTTGAGCGCGAGCACTGCCTTCATTTCTTCTCACCTATCAGGTTCAGCATCACTGCCATCTGCGCCCACATGCGGTTCTCTGCCTGGTCCGGCCAGATCGCGTTCCTGGGAATTCCCTGGTAGCCGGTGCGCGGCCCGAGCAGTGTGCCGGTGCTTATCTCCAGGCCCTCGTGCGCAGGCAGGTCGTGCATCACAAGCGCCTGCGGCCCGGCCATCTTGAGGACTTTCTCGTTGAGCTGGTAGGGCATCAGGAGTTTTTTCCGCGCGGCCATCAGCCTCTTGTTATTCAGGAACTCCATGTTCACCCAGGTGTCCGTATATAATATGTCCGCGCCCTTCACCGCCTTCGCGACGTCCGGCTCCTCGCTGTAAAGGCCGGTGGCCCGGAGCCGCCGCATCAGCCCCGTGTCGTCCGCGTCAGGGTCCTTTCCCTTTTTCCCGGCAGGGGTGCAAAGGACGAACTGGGCGCCGGTTTCGGTGCATGCGAGGGAAAGCGAGTTGCTGACATTGTTCGCTATGCCGAGATAGACGACCTTCACGCCGTCGAGCTTTCCCTTCGCCTCGTATATGGTCATGATGTCAGCGAGCGCCTGGCAGGGGTGGTCGGATTCCGAGAGCCCGTTTATGACCGGCATGCGGCTCCACCTGGCGAATTCCGCCACGGTCGCGTGCTTGAGCGGCCGCACCAGTATGGCGGCCGCGTAGCGTGCGATGCAGACCGCCTCGGTGGGGATGGAATCGAAGGTTATGTGGGTATTCGGCAGGTCCATGGCATGGCCGCCGAGACGCGTCATGCCGGATATGAAAGAGGCACGCGTGCGCGTGGATGATTTCTCGAAAAACATCGCGAGCGTTTTTCCCTCCATGATTTTGGAGAACTCCCTGGGCCTGGACTTTATATCCCTGGCCTTGTCCACTATCCCCTTCATCCACTTCCCATCGTAGTCCTTCAACGTCAGCAAATGACCCATATTCCCGCCTCTGGCTCTAATATTCCTAAGAACTAGGATACCTTATCCCAGCGGGATTTTATAAAGATTAGCTTCTGCCGGTCCTGACGAGGCTGAAGAGCATCAGGCCAGTCACCACAAAGTTCTTTCTGGCAGTTACAGGCGCATAAGACGGCCGGACCACCGTTTCCCGGTACTTCTTCCGCATCTCGGCATCCGGCAGCTCGGGTTTTGCGGGCGGAACGGCCGGCCTGCTGTTCGAAAACGAGGACTCCCCCCATCCGATTTGCAAGTATTCCGTGCGTTGCGTGTCAAGGCGCTTGTTTTCAAGGGACCTGGACTCGAGGCGCGCCAGTTCGTTCTCTGCGGCTTTCCTGAGGGGCTCCGGGGCGGATGCGTCCTCAATCATCCTCGTGAGGAACTGCGCCGAGCTGAAGGAGCCCAGGACATCGGCGAGGCCGCTGACGAAGCCCTGCGGGTTCTGCATCATGAGGCCGAGGGCCGCGTCCCTGCGCGTGCCCGTGGAGTCGGGCCCGAACGCATCCTTGAACAGGGCCACCGGGTCGCTTCTGGTATCAGACATCATCAATCACACTAATCCGTTATCGTATAAATAGTGCGCAGACGTTATTTTAAATGTTATGAACAGTATAAAAACGGGCATTTGCCTGGCCGGCAGGCCTGCCGCACGGCGGAGATGGCGACTGGCAACTTTAAATAACTTTGGGAATACTATAACTCTCGCAAATTCTGGCTATTCAGAGGCATAACATGACAAGGGTAAGAATCAGGCTCAGTGGAGAGCGTCCTGCGGACCTCGACAACGTAGTGGCACAGATAAAGGAGCTTTCAAGGATGCTCAACATGAAGTTCATCGGCCCGGTCAGGCTGCCGCGGAGAAAACTGGAGATATCCTGCAGGCGGACCCCATGCGGCGACGGAACCGACACCTACGAGCACTGGGAAAAACGCGTCTCCAAGCGCCTGTGCGACGTGGAAGGCGACGAGAAGTACATAAAGCAGATCCTCAGGATAAAGGTCCCGACCAACGTCTTCGTCAAGGTCTCACTCAGCTGATGGCAATCCTTCTCGATGAGATGCTCAAGCGCACCGCGTCGTGGTGCAGGGTGCTGGGCATCGACACGCAGTTCATAACCGGCAAAAGCGACAGCTGGCTGCTCCAATACGCGAAAAAGGAGAGACTTGTTTTCGTCACGCGCGACACGGAGCTGTTCGGACGCTGCCAGAAGCAGGGGGTGCAGTGCATCTTCCTGAAAAGCGACGGCCGCGAGGAGCAGATAGCGCAGATAATAAGGGACGCCGGCGTGCAGATGACGTTCCCGGAGAAGACGCGGTGCCCGAAATGCAACGGCGAACTCGCCGCCGTGGACGCGGCCAGCGTGAAAAACGACGTGCCGGAGAGCGTGGCCAGCGCGCAGCAGAGGTTCTGGAAGTGCGCCTCCTGCGGGAAGATATACTGGGAAGGGAGCCACTGGAAGAACATAACGCGCGTCTACGGGCGCGTGAAGGCGCTGCTGGAGCAGCAGCCCGGCTAGGCATGCGGAAAAAGGAAAAAAGGCCGCAGTCTTCCTGCGGCATTGCGCTTCAGCCCGAGGTCACGAGGACGTTGTCGACCCTGCAGAAGTTGCTTGACGCGCCGGCAGTGCACTCGAACCTTATCCTGAAGTCCGGGTTGTTGGCTGCGGAGCTCGGCAGGGTGAACGACCTGTAGGCGTAGCTTGAATCGGCGGTGTTGTTCGCCAGTTCCAGCACGTTCCAGGTCGTCCCGTCATACCATTTCGCCCTGAACCTCTTGAGGGCAGTGGGCAGGTTCAGCTTCCTGTAATAGCTGACCGATATGGTCGAGTAGCCCGCTGTGCTTATGCCCTTCTCCATCGAGGAGGCCGGGTCTGTGGTGCTCATCGGATAGACCTGCGCGCTGTATGCCCCTTCGTACGGGTTTGTTGTCGCGGCCGTCCAGTAGTTGGCGTTGCTGGCCTTGGACAGGGTCCATGCGCCGATGCCGGATTCAAACCCGTCCGAGAAGAGCTCGGTCGGGCCTGAGGCCTCGTTGCCGTCCCTCAGGGACGTGCAGTCCGCGTCAGCCGGGTAGTCTGTGTACCCGTCGCCGTCATTGTCCACGCCGTCGCTGCACTGCGGATGCGCCGCCTCGTTGTTGTCCTCTATGACATTGCATCCAGGGTCGTCCAGGTCGAGATACCCGTCGGCGTCATTGTCCACGCCGTCGTGGCACTGCGAATACGCAGGGACATAGAAGCTTGTCCCGGCCGCGTCATTTATCGCGTTCGCCAGCCACTTGTAGTTCTCTACCCTCTGGGCCGTGCTCAGGCCGCTGATGCCGTCGTTCTCGTATGCCTCGGCGTGCACGCTAGTCAGGAGCATGTTGCCGTTCCTGATGGCCGCGGGCAGGCTGTTCGGTATCGCCGCGAAGCTCGTTAGCATCGTTCCGGGGTAGGTGTTCGGCGTGTCCATCCAGCCCCTGGTCGGGCCGCCATAATATATCATGTGCTGGCCGTTGCTCAGGGTCGTCATGGCATAGCCAGGCGGCACGTCGTAGTCCGCGATGCTGGTTATGGAGCCCTCAACGGTCGGGAACCTCATGAGGAGGTTCGGCCAGTTGTAATAGCTCCCCTGCCAGTAGTAGTCGTTGGATGCGTAATACCATCCTGCGCAGGTTCCCAGGTATGCCTTGCCGCTGTCTATGAAGCCCAGGATGTTGTTCTTCCCGGCGGAGCTGAGGGTTTTCTGCTGCTTATAGGCGTCTCCCCCCGGCTGCACGTAGAGCTTCAGGTTCGGGTAGCTCGCAAGGTTGCAGTCTGATTTTATGTTGGCCGAGGTCAGGAACATGTAGTTCACCGACGGGTCCTGCGACTTCCACCAGTCGAAGAAGTGCGTCATCCAGGACTTGCTCAGGTCGCCAACTCCGCCTGTGCCGGTCTGCCCATAAACCACTACGTTGGTGCTGGTGGTTATGGGGCAGGCTGCCGCAAAAACGCCCGAAAAAAGGAACAGGGCGAACAGGGAGCCCATCAAAAACTGTGCTCTCATCCGATTTCTCATCTTTTTACCCCCTTTTTAAATTTTTTATACTATATATAGTTTTTATAGTTTAAATTCTCCTAGATTTATAAAGCCGATTTTTGTCGGGGTTGGTGCAAAGCCGGTGGTTGCGGCCGGAGCCGGAAAGGCGAAAGTTATTTAAGCGCGAGCCTCAATTATCAAATCCGCGAATCGTGCAAGGTCATCTGCTCACGTGGAGAATCTTTATGGGTTCAAAGCCTAGGAAATGGAAGAAGAAGAACCGCATGCGCTGGAAATGGGTGAAGAAGAAGCGCAAGCGGCTCAAGAGGAAGATGAAGCGGCGCGTAGGCGAGCTCTAGGCGCAGGTGTTCCCTAATTTTTTAAATTATTAATGACGGGGCTAGTGACATTGCTGTCAGGCAGAAGGAGACGGCGTTATAAACCTAATTATACCAAAAGTATACTTATGTATACCACCATTAAGATATCCGACATCCTCAAGAAGAGGCTGGATAACATCAAGATAACGGATGGCGAGAGCTACGAAGAGGTCATAGAGGACCTCATCGAGGACCACCTTGCCTTAAATCCGGAGTTCGTAAAGGCGATAGAGAAAGCACGGGCCGAGGTCAAAGAAGGGAAGGTGGTGACCATGGCCCAGCTGAAGGCGAGGATGAAGCATGTATAATGTCGTCTTCGCCAAATCCGCAGAGAAGGAATTACTCAGCCTTCCGGACGACATGCAGGAACGGGTTGTTGGCGTCCTTGAAAGGATATCGGTCCAGCCGCACATGCATGCGAGGCGGCTGACCGGCGTTAATGCCTACCGGCTCAGGGCGGGGAAGCTCCGCGTGATAATCGACATAAATGAGAGGGTACAAACCATAGAAGTCCTGAAAATCGGCAACCGGGAAACGGCATATCAGTAGACGAAACACAAATCCTCAGCGCACGACCGCGGTTCCGCATTTTCTGTCGAGCGCCAGCGCCACCGCCTTCGGGTCATTGCCGTTCACTATCCTCACGGGGATGCCCGCAGCCGCGGCCTTCATGCATGCTTGCGCCTTGGCGACCATCCCGCCGGTGACGGTCCCGTCGCGTATCAATCCGGCCAGTGCCGAAACAGTGATGCCCCTGAGCAGCTTGCCGCCACGTTCTATCCCGCTCTTGTCCGTGGCGAGAATCAGCTGCGTCGCTCCCAGGGCCACCGCAGCCGAAGCTGCGGCATCGTCAGCATTGAAGCTCAACTTTCCGCCTAGGTCGTCCTCGCCCAGCGGCGCAAGCACCACGGCCTTGCCGCAGAGCAGGTCGAGGACCGCAGCTCCGCAGTCTACCTTGGTTATGTCGCCGGTCCGGTTTCCCCTGCTGACCGGCTCTCCATAGAACGTCCCGAAAAGCGAGAACTCGGCCTCAACCCGACAAGCACGCAGCCTGTCGACGATGCCCATGAGTATCATCCCCAGCTCCCTCGTGGCTATGCGCATGACATTGTCGTCGGTCACGCGGCAGCCGCCGATGAATTTCGGCGTGAAGCCGCACTTTTCCATGGCCGCGGTTATCTGTTTCTGGGCTCCAGGCACTATGACGAGGTTCTTCACCCTTCCGCTTTGTTTCAGTTCCGCCGCAGAACGGATGGCGATGGCCTCACCTCCGACGAGTTTTCCGCTGCACTTCAGGACAAGGAGCCCCTCTGTCCCAACCCTATCCTTCAGTCTTTGAAAGTTCGAAACCGCAAACCGTGAGTCGCCGGCGCGCCGGGTGTGGGAAAGCATACGGTAACGATTGTGGGGGAAAACAATTTTAATCATGGAACCGCACTCCCCGCTATCTTTATAAAATCATCGCCGGAATAACGTTTTACCCGTCATCACTACTCTGCAGGGCAAAGCGAGCCGCAATTGTATGCGTCTCACATTGCCGAGTAGGAGGGTTGCTTATCATGGACAGGAAGAAACTCATAGATGCCATACACAAGGCGCTGGAAGACAAGGAGAAGAAGAAGTTCAAGCAGAGCGTCGAGCTCATAATCAACATACGGAACATCGACTTCGCCAAGAGCGAGCACAGGCTCAACCTCGACATAGCCCTTCCCAGGGGCAAGGGAGGCAAGGAGCTGAAGTCCGCGGTCATAGCCGATGGCTCCATGGCCGACGAGGCCAAGAAGGCCGGCGCAGACCTGGTAATCGCGCCCTCGGAGCTGCCTGGATATGCGGCCAAGGACAGGATTACGGATCTCGCGGACCATTATTTCCTGCTTGCACAGCCCAACCTGATGGGCCAGGTGGCCAAGTCGCTGGGCCAGTACCTCGGTAAGCGGGGCAAGCTGCCGAAGCCGATAATCGGCAACATCAGGGAGCTCATAGACCGGTCGAAACGGTCTGTCAGGATAGTCTCCAAGGGCAGGTACCTGCCCACGGCGCAGGCGCTCATAGGCACCGAGGCCATGAGCCACGCGGACCTGCTGGAGAACGCAGAGGCCGTGTACGATGCGGTCAAGAACAGGGTCACAGAGGGCAACGTCAAGTCGGTCTATGTGAAGCTGACTATGGGCAGGCCCGCGAGGGCATTGTAAGGTGATAGTCATGGCATACAAGGTTGACACAAGCAGGAAAACGATAAGGAAGAAGATCGAGCAGGTGAACGAAGCCATAAGCGACATGAAGAAATACAAGACCGTCGCCCTGCTCGACCTGAGAAAGCTGCCTACGGCGCTGTTCCAGTCGCTGAGGAAGAGGATACGGGAGGACGGCGGGAGGGTGCTGGTGCTGAAAAAGCCGGTGATAACCCGTGTGCTTGCCGCCAACCCGAAGCTGAAATCCCACGTCGCCGACTGCGACAAGCCGGTCGCGCTCATATACACCAACCACTCGCCATACGAGATAAACTCCTTCTTCAAGCAGAACAGGAAGAGGAGGGCCGCGAAGGTGGGCGACATCGCCGTGGCTGACATAATCGTACCAGAGGGCGAAACAGACCTTCCGCCGGGCCCGGCATTATCCGAGCTCAAGGCAGGCGGGCTGAACGTCCAGATAAAGGCCGGCAAGATAGCCGTGACCAAGGAGAGCGTCGTCGCAAAGGCAGGCGAGAAGCTCACCACGCCGAAAGTCAAGGCGCTCCAGACGCTCGGCGTGATGCCGTTCGAGATGATGGCGAACATGATAACGGCGTCGGACGGCGAGTACAGCTACTCCAAGGAGCTGCTGGACATGGGCGACACCATCGTGCCTGACCTGTCCGCATCGCTCTCGCAGGCCGTGAATTTCTCCATAAACGCGGGCTACCCGACGTCCCAGAACATAGGGATGCTGCTGGGCAGCGCATTCAAGCAGTCGCTCAGCCTGGCGCTGAACGCGAACGTATACTCATCCAGCTCGATAGAGCAGCTTCTCACCTCTGCCCTCAGGCAGGGGATGGCTCTTGAAAGCGCGGAGAAGAAATGAGGTGTTGAAATGACGAAAATAGACCCATATTTGCATGCAGTGCTCCTTCTGCA
>CAZYGF010000022.1:0-8353 GCA_964647575.1 Microcaldota archaeon | reverse complement strand
TGTTCATGGCTTAATGCATTTAAAAATCGTTAGCAGGGGGACGAGGAGCGCCGGAAGGCATGGTGCTGCGGCAGGCCGCTGCGGCACGGCTGGCGGCTGCTGGTTCCCGTTGGGCTGGGGGCCGGTCCCGTTCGCCATGGGCGTCTGGTTTTGCGGCAGGGTTTCGTTGCTGGCGTTGTGGGTGCTGCCGTTGGGCGTGGATGCGTTGCCCTGCTGGGTCTGGTTTGCCGGAGGCCCGGGAGCCGGCGGTGCGTCGAAGCACTTCTGGTAGGTGAATTCTATCTCCCTGCTCCTGAACTGCGGGTGGTCGGTGCGCAGGATGAAGAGCGCCGTGAGGTAGTTGCGGTTGCCGACGATGTTCATGGTCCCGGTGCCGTCACTCCCGGTCGTGCCTGTCGCTATGACCTGGTAGGCATAGTCGGTGTAGAAAAGATACGTCCTGGCGCCCGCGACCGGCTCTCCGGTCTCGTTGGACGCCGCCGTCACCGTGAGCGTTTTCGTATCGCAGTCTATGCTGATGCCCACGTCCATCGCCGGCAGGCTCTGGCCGCCGGTGTCCTTGATTTCGATATACGCGGGCTGCACGCTGAACGCCATGCACATGCCCGCTGCGAGGAGCGCGATAAGGAAAAGCCTCATCCTAGCCCCCGTATTTCCTCCATCTTTTGGATGCATGTGCCTTTCCTCTCTTGAGGTATTTAAAAACCATTATTATGGTGATGGAAAGCGCCATCAGAAATGCTGGCAGGCACGCTTTCGGGATGGCCCCTGCGGGGTTGCCTGAAGCGTTGCCCGTGCCGGTGGCGTTGCCCTGGTCCCCGGTCGCATTCTCCGGCGGGGTTGTGTAGTTGAACGGCGGCGAGATGTTGGCCGGCGGTGCCGTGGTCGTGTTGTTTGCCGGCGGCTTGGCAGCAGGCGGCTTCGGCAGCGCGGTTCCGTTGGAATAGCAGCCTGATATGTCGAAATGGATCTCCTTGTTGCGGAACCCCTTTTTCTCTATGACCAGTATGAAGAGCCCGCGCATGAACATGGGGCTGCCGGGCAGCTTGTCCAGCCTGAAGCCTTCCCTGTCGGTCGGGCCCTGCGCTATCAGCGGCGAGGAGAAATCCACGTATTTCAGGTATGTGTACGCGCCTTCCACCGGCTTGTTGTGGCCGTCCATCACGATGATGCTTATGGTCGCGGCGGTGCAGTCAGCGCTCAGCGAGTAGGTGAAGTCCTGGAGGAAGACCGGGTCCCCGAGGTCTTTCTGCTCGTACACCGTGGGCGCTATGACGCTGGCATGGAGGAGCGGGAAAAAGAGCGCCAGGAGCAGCGCAAGCGCCTTGGCATGCATCCGCTCACTTCTTGGCGAACTGCGCCAGCAGGGCCTCTAGCTGGATGCGCTCGTTGGCGCCCTGCACCAGCCTGAAATTATACTCGCCTATCAGCTCTATGAGCCGCATCTTGTCCCTTTCCGGTATGTCAAGCTTGGGTATCTCGCGGTACACCTGCAGCATTATGTCCTCGCCGCTCAGGCCGTAGGTTATGATGAGCTTGTCCAGGTTCTCGCGCGCCCCCTGGAAGCTGCCTTTCAGGGCCAGGTCCACCATCTCCCTGACCTCCTTCGGCGTCGCCCTGCTGCTGATCTTGTGGACCAGCTCGGCGCTGATTTTCGCCGAGTGCATTGCGCAGCCCTGGAGTATGTTGAGCGCCCTCCTCATGTCGCCCTCTGACACGTAGAATATCGCCTTCTCGGCCTCCTCCTCCGCGTGCAGCTTCTCCGCCCTGGCCACGTGGGCGAGCATCCTGCGGACGTCCTTCTCCTGCAGCGGCATGAAGCGGAAGACGGCGCACCTGCTCTGTATGGGCTCGATTATGCGCGACGAGTAGTTCGCGGATATTATGAACCTGGTCACTGCTGAGCTGGATTCCATGGTGCGGCGCAGCGCCTGCTGCGCGTCCGCGGTCAGCGCGTCAGCCTCGTCCAGGAATATGAGCTTGAAGGGCACCTTGCCCATGGAGACCGAGCGCGCGAAGTCCTTTATCCTGCCGCGCACCACGTCTATGCCGCGCTCGTCCGACGCGTTCAATTCCAGGAAGTTCGTTGCCATGTCATCGCCGAACAGCTCGCGCGCCAGCGCTATGGCGCAGGTGGTCTTCCCCACGCCCGGCGGCCCTGCGAACAGCATGTTGGGCATGTTCCTTGCCTTTACGAACGCCCTGAGGCCGGCCACGATGTCCTGCTGGCCTGCCACCTCCTCGAGCTTCCCAGGCCTGTATTTCTCCGTCCACGGCAGTATGTCTGTCTTGTCTGTCACAACCAGCCTTCGTCACGCATATATATAAATTTTATCCGATAGTGGATTCCGAGTGTTTGTATGGACCGTGTCAAAACAGGAATAGCAGGACTGGATGAGATGCTCAATGGCGGGATACCCGCAGGGAGGCACGTGGCGGTGTACGGCGGCCCCGGCGCAGGCAAGACGTCGTTCTGCTTCGAATACCTCTACCATGGCGCCCAGATGGGGGAGCCGGGCCTCTACATAACCCTGGAGGAGACGCCGGACGACATAGTGGAGAACATGAAAAACACCTTCCCCATGCTGGCGGAAACCGCCAAGCTGGTCTCAGGCAAGAAGCTGGAGATAATAAAGCCTGACAAGCTGGAGCTGGAGGAGGTCGCTAACCTGCTCGAGGACCGCATAACCTCGAACGGAATAAAGCGCGCGGTCATCGACTCGGCCACCATGATAAGGCTGTCGTTCAAGAACGACATCGAGTACAGGCAGACGCTGTTCGAGTTCCTCTCGCTGCTCCGCAACCTGGACGTCACCTCCATAACGACCCTCGAGGCGAGCACCTCGAAAAGGGAGGAGATGCGCTATGATATAGAACATTTCGTCATGGACGGGATAATCAACCTGTACAACATGGACCGCGAGGACCGCCGCATACGAGCCATGGAAGTGTTCAAGATGCGCGGCACTGACCACTCGCGCGACCTGGTTCCGTTCAAGGTCACGCCATCCGGCGTGAAGGTTTACGTCGGGGAAAAGGTCTTCTGATTTTTCATATCCTCATTACCAGCGTTTGCGCATCAGCCGCAGGCAGGAACCCGAAGTCGTACCTGCCGCTACCAGCCACAAACGCCGTGAAGTCCCGCGCGCGTTCGGTGAGGAACCGCGTTCTTTCGCCGCGCACTTCGTGTAAATCGTAATCAGGGTCGGCCAGGCGCCGGTCCAGCTCCCTGATGGCGGCCGCGTCTCCCTGTGACAGCCGCACGGCATAATAGGCAGTCTGCCCGCCGGTTCTCTCCTTGAGCATGAAGGCCACGTAATATTCGTAGCCTTTGGTTTCGGCCAGCGGCGCGCCTGCAGGAAACTTCCCGGGCGTGCCATCGCTGCCCCTCTTCTCCTTCTGCACGGGCTCCATCATTTCAGCCTCTGGATGCAGTCGTTTATGTACTCGTTTATGGTTGTGCTGTCATCGTGCTTAAGCCCCTTTCCGAGGCTGAGCGCATCGATGAAGTGCTTCTGGGCCCCTGCCCAGTCCCCGCCTTCGTATGCCTTCTGGGCCTGCCGGAGCTCCAGGTTGTAGCTGCCCTTTGCCGCGTCCCTGGCGTACCTGCCAGGGATGAGCTCGTTAGCCCGCTCGAAATGCCTCTCCGCGGCCTCCATGTTGCCTGCATTCCGGCAGAGCGTGCCTGCGTTCTGGTGCACGTAGGCATCGCCATCGAATATCTCCAGCGACCTTTCGTACGCTACCCGCGCCATCCTCGGCTTTCCGGCGTCCCTGTAGTAGTCCCCGTATTCGCGGTGGTACACGGCTGCAGCCACGTCCGGCGTGAGCGTGAGAATGACGTCATAATCCCCGTCCTTCGTCTCGCCCAGCCCTGGCGCCTGCGGGTCGATTATGGTCTGCTTGCCGCCGATGTCCACGCAGATTATCATGTGCCTCCGGTCATCCGGCGCGCTGCGGAAGTGCACGACGAGTGCAGCTGCCTTTATGCCCGCCCCCTTCGCGTTCATGGCATTTATGGCCGCGAGGACGACAGATGCGAATTCGGTGCAGTCCCCGCCATTCTGCATCGTTTCAGCTGCTGTGTTCGGCGGCCTGCCGTCGCTGCTGACCTCCTTAAGGCCTGACGGCGAGGATGTCTTGAGCCTGTCGAAAAGGGCGCCCATCCTGCCCCTGGTGCCACGGACCCCGCCCATTATGGCGTCGGCCATGCCGTTGATGGTGTTGTCCGCCCCGAACGGGTCGGCCCGGACGCTGTAGCCTGCCTTCTGGGTCTGGGCGGCCACGGTGGATATGCCGTCCACGGCCGGAGCCATGGCACCGAACGCAAGGCCTGCCACAAGGGCAGTGCCGAGCGCCGGAGCGACCGGCCTGCGGCCTGGCCGCAGTGCGTTTCCACAGCCGGCACCAGAGATGTCGCTCCCGTCGCCCAACCTGGAGCCGGAAGCATGCACTACGCTGACTTTCATGGTTTATTATGTGGCTAATCGTGTTTTTAAACGAATGCTGCGGCGCTGACGCCCCCTTAAAAATCCTTCCGGGCATGGGTATATCAACCGCCTGCAAAGATAACGCTGAGCGGGCTACTTGGGTGCGATGCATAATGTACGACCACGTGAAAGTGGAGAAGGAATCCCTTGACTTCTGGAAGAAGGAGGGCATATACGCGAAGCTGAAGCACAGGAACGCCCACGGCGAGCCGTTCTATTTCTGCGACGGGCCGCCCTATGCGACCGGCCAGATACACCCTGGCACCGGCTGGAACAAGACCATAAAGGACGCTGCCTGCCGCTACCAGCGCATGTGCGGCAGGAACGTCAGGGTCCAGGCCGGCTACGACACCCACGGCCTGCCCATCGAAGTGAAGGTGGAGCAGGAGCTCAGGTTCACGAGCAAGAACGACATCGAAACGTACGGGATAGGCAAGTTCATAGACAAGTGCAAGGCGTTCGCCACGAAGTACATGTCCGTCATGGGCGGGCAGTTCGAGTCGCTCGGGGTCTGGATGGACTTCGACAGGCCGTACATCACCTACCATGACGATTACATAAACTCGTCCTGGAAGACGCTGAAGACGGCCCATGAGAAGGGCCTCCTGCACGAAGGGGTATACGTCCTGCCCTACTGCTACCGGTGCGAGACGACCATGGCCAACTACGAGCTGGAATACGACGACGAGACCGACCCGAGCGTCTACGTCAAGTTCCAGGTCAAGGACAAGCCCGGCGAATTCCTGATAATCTGGACGACGACGCCCTGGACGCTCGTCTCGAACATGGCCGTCATGGCCCACCCCACGTTCTCCTACGTCCGCGCAAAGGTGGACGGCGAGGTCTGGATAATGGCCAAGGACAGGCTGGACCACCTGCTCACGCTCGCTGGCAAGAGCGCCACGGTGCTTGAGGAGATGCCCGGCAGGAAGCTCAAGGACGTTGCCTACGCCCACCCGTTCCAGGACAAGATACACAAGTTCTACGACAGGAAAATCGTCATGAGCGACGAATTCGTCACGCTGGAGGAGGGCACCGGGCTGGTGCATACCGCGCCCGGCCACGGGCCGGCCGACTTCATAATCGGCAAGCGCTATGACATCGAGCCGTTCTGCCCTGTCGACGCGCACGGGAAGTACACCGCTGACGCCGGCGTGTTCGAAGGCAGGAACGTGCGCGAATCGAACCCGCCCGTCATCGACGTCATGAAGGATAACGGCTCGCTGGTCTACGAATCGCGCATACGGCACAGGTACCCGCACTGCTGGCGCTGCAAGACGCCGCTCATATTCCTCACGACCAACCAGTGGTTCATCACCATATCCAAGATAAAGGAGCAGATGCTCAACGGCATAGACAACACCGAATGGCACCCCAGCTTCGCCAAGGACCGCTTCAAGGAATTCGTGTCCGGGGCGCCGGACTGGTGCATCTCGCGCCAGCGCTACTGGGGCATCCCGCTCCCCATATGGAAGTGCGCCGCCTGCGGCAAGTTCAAGGTCGTGGGCTCGCGCGACGAGCTCCCGAAGGTCAGGGAGCTCCACAGGCCCTACCTGGACGAGGTTGAGCTGGACTGCGAGTGCGGCAGGAAGATGAGGCGCATACCTGACGTGCTTGACGTGTGGTTCGACTCCGGCAACGCGGTCTGGGCGCCGCTCAGCCCCGAGGACGCGAAGACGTTCGGCGAGCGCGCCGACCTGATAATAGAGGGCCAGGACCAGATAAGGGGCTGGTTCTACTCGCTGCTGGGCTCGGGCATGGTCCGCTACGGCGCGTGCCCGTACAAGCGCATACTCATGCACGGCTTCTTCGTGGACGAGCACGGGGAGAAGATGAGCAAGTCCGTGGGCAACTTCGTCCCCCTGGAGCAGATACTCGTGAAATACGGCGCTGACAGCTTCAGGCTGTGGGGCGCGAGCAACACCATCTGGGATGAGCTGAAGTTCAGCTGGGACGAGATGAAGAAGTCCAAGGCGGACCTGAACATCGTCTTCAACCTGGCCATATTCCTGCAGCGGTTCCATGCGAAGAAGCCGGACAAGGCGGAGCTGACGCCCCTGGACGCGTGGATGATAAGCAGGATGAACTCCACCATAAAGGAGTTCCGGGCGTGCTTCGAGGGCTACGAGCTCAACCGCGCGGCGAAGGCGCTGCGCAATTTCATAGTCGAGGACGTCAGCAGGTTCTACATGAAGATAGCCAAGGAGCGGATATCGGCGGGCGAGAACGCGGACGGCGCGCTCTATGCGCTCTACCACGCGCTGCTCGCGTCGCTGAAGATGCTCGGCTGCTTCAGCCCGATGCTCAGCGAATACGTCTACCAGCAGTTCTTCAGGAAGTTCGAGAAGGAGGAATCGCTGTTCTTCCTGAGGCTCGAGCCGGCGGACGACGCGAAGATAAACGCGCTGGCAGAGAAGCAGATGGAGACCGTGAAGGAGGTCGTATCCATCGCCATGGTGGCCAGGCAGAAGGCCGGCATAAAGGTCCGCTGGCCCATCAGGACGCTCTACCTGGAGACGAAGTCGCACGAGGCCGCGGACTCGGTCAACGCGTTCCGCGACACCCTGCTCGCGCTCATGAACGCCAAGGAGCTCAGGACCGTGGAGGCGCCGCCGGCTGGCGACATCGCCAGCGAGGCGTTCTCCAACGGCACGGTCCACATAGAGAAGAAGATAGACGAAGCGCTATACGAGGAGGGCATGGTCAACGAGGTCAAGCGCCGCGTCCAGCTCATGCGCAAGGAGGCGCAGCTCGTCGAGCACGACCGGATACACCTGAGCATCAGCTGCGAGAAGGAGCTCGAAGGCATCCTGAGGAAGCACGAGGCGCGGCTGATGGGCGAGGTCAACGCAGGCAAGGCGGATTACGAGCCGCACAAGACCATGAACGAGTACGAGATAGACGGCAGGCTCGTCAAGCTCGCGCTGAAGAAAATGGAGAAATAGGCAAAGCTGCGTCTATGACTCTATGATGCTGTGCATCTCCTCCAGCGTCGCCTTGTCTATCTGGCCTACTGCCGTTTCCTTCCCGGCCGACGCTGAAGCGAACGTGAACGGGCTTCCGAGCAATGGCGCGGCAACGCGCGTTATCTTCCCCTTCTGCCCCATCCCGATGACGACGATCTGCGCGGCACTGGCGCCGTCCAGCAGGCTGAGCAGCCTGACACCGTCGCGCTCCTCATTCACCATGCAGGCGATTTTCGCTATGTCAGCGCCGCAGCCGAAGCACCTCTCAACAGTCTCCTTCAAAACTGCCGTCTCCGGCGTCATTTCGTAATTATGGTAGGACACTATGATCCTGCATCCTGCTGCCCTCGCCTTCCGCGCTATGCACTCGCGGTATCTCCGAATGGATTCGACTTCCACATCAACGAACTTGGCTCCGGCTACTATGGCCGTCGAGAGGAGCCTGCTCCTTGAGACCATGTCCATGCCGCCGTCCGGCCTGCAAGTGGCTATGAGCTCTTTGCCGGCTGCTCTGGCGAACGAGAACAGCCTTGCGGTGTCTTGTCTGCCAAGGCCTGCCTTGTCGAGCCTTATTTCAGCGAAGGCGGTGCCTTTCAGCGCCTTCTCGCATGCCTCATGCCCCCTTTCTCCTATGCTGACGCATACCCTTCCCATGGTGCTTCGCCCCACTGCATCCACATCTTGCAGTAACGCTTCATGCATTTGTGGCGAAACGAATAAAAACAGGGTGGAAAGAAGGGAAAAAAATCAGTTCGCGCTCTTGTACATGCTCCTCTTGGCTATGCTGGACCAGCAGCTCTTGCAGATGTAGCGGTGGTCTATCTTCTTCCTTTTCTGGCTCTTCACGCAGGGCGTGCATATCTTCCTTGCGCAGTAGTCGCACTTCTGGAGCTTGGC
>CAZYGF010000021.1:0-8392 GCA_964647575.1 Microcaldota archaeon | reverse complement strand
ACGTTGCATTGTCAATCGCGGTGCCAATCGCCCTCTCCGCCTGCGCCTTTATTCTTGCAAGCACGACTGTATCCGGCGGCATGCCGTCGGAAGGAATCACGACGAAATCCTTGCGCCTGCCGGTGGCGTCCTTGTCCGGGTTGTAAGGCCTCAAAGCCTCGTTGATCCGTTCGAGCGTTGTTTTGAGCGGGTCCCAGACTTTCACCTTGGCTACCGCATCGACGGTCATATTTCCGTCTTTAGCCTCCTTTTCGTATCCTGTCGTCGTCGCATGGATTGCCCTCAGTCTCGCGTACTTGAAGGCCGCCCCATACTGGGTCTCGAATTTCCCCTGCAGCTCAGATATCTCCGTCGTAGTGAGCTTCGCAGTTTTTTCAGCCGTAACCGCTGTTTGAGCCATGACACCACCTGTAATAGTTCCGGAGGCAATAAGGCTTCCTGCGAGGAACCCTTTCAGCACATTGGCCCCCCGGCCTCCATGATTATCTGTGCTGGAATGAGCATTTAAATAATCTGGTTTATGCCGATGTTTGATGATCATGTACTCCCTCCTCTAATGTCAAACATTACCTTATATCATTTAAAACAGAATAATTTATAAAGCGATGCATGTTTATCGTCAGTATTGCCTCCCCTTTCTATCCATATCCTCCCAACAATATTTTTCGAGGTAAAAAAAGTAAAATCATGGTAATATATGGCAGCAGGGGCTTATAAATATTGCAGTTTTACGGAAAACGTGTCTTACCCGGCCACAACAAATCTCCCGTTGCCGGTTTTGGAAGAGCGGAAACGCGCCATCCGCTGTTTCATTGAATCCGGGCATCTACCACAAAAGCATAGCATTATGAACACCTGCCCGCCAAGTGATGGCTTAAGCAGAAAAAAATTCTGGTTTTCTTTATCCTCCCAGCAAGAAAGCAAAGAAGATAATCAAAATCGAATTTTTCAAAAAGGTGAAAACAAGGATGAAATTCAAGGAGTTGAGCATCAGCGCCAGGACTATCGCTGCGCTTGAAGAGATGGGCTATTCGGACGCCACTGAGGTCCAGGAGAAGACTATCCCGCTCCTGCTGCAGGGCGAGGACCTCATGGTCCGCAGCCAGACCGGCACTGGGAAGACGGCCGCTTTCGGGGTGGGCCTGATAGACGTCATATCCAAGGACAGGGGCAGGAAGGCCCTCATCGTCGCCCCCACAAGGGAGCTCGCGGCCCAGATAACCAACGAGCTGCGCTCCATAGCAAAGCACCACCGCATGGAGATATTCGCGGTCTATGGGGGGACCGGCATGGGCCGGCAGACCGCGCTCCTCAGGCGCGGATTCGACATCCTTGTCGCGACCCCCGGTCGCCTGCTCGACCATGTGCAGCAGGGCACGGCCAGGCTGGAATCCGTGAACTGCGTCGTCCTGGACGAGGCGGACCGCATGCTCGACATGGGTTTCAAGCCGGATATAGACCGGATACTTGGGAGGATAGGCAGGGACAGGCAGGTGCTGCTTTTTTCCGCCACGTTCGACCCCCAGATAATCGCGATTGCGAACAGCTACCTCTCTTCCCCCCAGTCCATAGAGATAGGCCCTGTGGGCAAGGTGGAGAAGATAGACGAGGAGTTCATACAGCTGAGCAGGGCGCAGAAGCTCGACAAGCTCAAGGAAATCCTCAGGCGCGAGCCGATGTCAAGGACGCTCGTGTTCGTCGGCTCCAAAAGGGCCGTGGAGGGCGTCTGCAGGCGGCTGAATGGCGACGGCATCGACGCCCAGTTCATCCACGGCGGCAGGAGCCAGTCGCAGAGGGAGCGCGCAATCCGCGGCTTCCAGGAGGGCGCCTTCAGGATCCTTGTCGCCACCGATGTCGCGGCCCGCGGCCTCCAGATAGACGACATATCCCACGTCATCAACTACGACCAGGCGGACTCTACGGATATGCACACGCACCGCATCGGCAGGACCGGCCGCATGGGCAAGGGCGGGAAGGCCATCACGTTCGTAGAGACCGACCCGTTGCCGAAAGTCCAGAGAGGGCGGTTCGGGAACAGGAGCTACTCGGGCGGCTTTGGCCCTGGGCGCCAGCAGGGCGGATACGGGCGGCCTCCGCATGAAGGCCACGCACGCGATTCAGGATTTTCCGGGCAGCAGGGCAGCGCCCATTCATCTTCGGGCTACAGGAACCGGCCAAGGGACCGGAGGCACCGGGAGACGCGTCATTAGGCCGCCCACAAGAATCTTCCGGCCAACAGGCCTGCGATTACGGTAAACACGAATATCAGCAGAACATACACGAGTGTTTCCCTGTTGCCCATTATCTTTCTGACTACGAGGATGCTTGGCAGGGAGATGACCGGGTCGGCAAGCATATAAGCAAGAAGCGGGCCCTTTGCCATCCCCAAGTCCAGGAACATCCTCGCCATGGGGACCTCCACGAGCGTGGGGAAGTATACGAATATGCCGAAGAGGACCGGAATCACTACAGCCAGCAGGGAACTGTCCCCGACATAGGCCGGAATCAGGTCTGGCGGCATGACAACACGGATTATCCCGGATGCAAAAACACCTATGATGAGCAGGGGGGCGATTGTCTTGGCAAAGCCCCACGTCTCTTCCATCCAGTTGCTCGTTTCTTCCTTTGTGAAATAGCGGGATGAAATCCACCAGGTGAGGATGATTAATCCGGCGACAAGAGGGTATTTGATGGATTCCTCGCTGATTCTTGTGCCCACCAGCAGGATGCCAAGGAGAGCGCCAAAGAGATAGAGCAATCTTCTGGTATCAGCGCCATCAGCGTGTTTCGTGAAGGCGCCCAGAGCCTCAGTTTTTTCATCGTGGTCGGTTATTTTCGAGATTATGAAGCCTATGATGACTGCGAACGCTATGGAGAAGATTATCCGTGCCAGGGCAAAATCCCATCCGATGAGGCTGCCTGTGTATAGGATGGCCATGATGTTCGTGGCCGGGGCCGTGTAAAGGAATGCGATGGCAGGGCCGATGCCTGCCCCGCCTTTCCGTATGCCGGCGAAAAGGGGCAGGACCGTGCAGGAGCAGACCGCCAGGAGGAGCCCGGCCACGACCGCAATCGGGTAGGCGACGTGCTTCGGCGACTCCTTCCCGAGATAGGGAAGGAGCATGGCCTTTGGAATCAGGGCTGACATGGCGCCAGCGATGAAAAAAGCAGGCACAAGGCAGAACAGCGTATGTGCCAATACGTAGTCGTATATGGCCGCAAGGCCGGCCAGAAGCAAAACCGAAACGTCCATCATACCGCCTTGCTTCTGATGAGGCTGACGAGGTACTCGGTGGTGGGCAGCATCCCGCTCAGGATCACTTTCCCGTCAAGTATGAGCGCAGGCGTGGAAACGATGCCCATCTCTATCACGCGGCTGACGTCGTATGTGTGCTCCACTTCTGCCTTGAGGCCAAGCATCGATACGGCTTCCCTGACCCGTTTTTCCAGTTCGTTGCATTTGCGGCATCCGTTGCCTACGACTTCGAATTTCATGTTACCACGTGCTTGCCTGGCCAAGCGCTTTTTTTCCCAATGGCGAGAGCGAGTAAAGGCGTTTCGCCCCGTCTTTGCGCATGCCTACGAGGCCTGCCCTGTGGAGGATTTTGAGATGGGACGACACCGTCGGCTGCGTCTTTTTCACCAAACCCGGCAGTACGCAGGCGCACAGCTCGCGCCTGCCGAGGGCCCTCATGAGGGAAACCCTCGTCCTGTCGGCAAGCGCCTTCAAAATATAGACGTTCATAAATATTCATCTGCATCTATATATTTAATCCTTGCCATATTTTTATAAAACGCAGGTTCACGCCGAGCCGGTACGGCTCGGCCAGTGAACAAAAATGCAGAGGAAGCACTTACATATATTCACCTGGCACCTCTGCTAAGATTACGTAATCGCCTGCCAGCCGGTCTTCAAACTCGAATTTAGTGGGCCATACCTTGATTTTTTTCAGTATGATAAAGCCCGCCCTTCCAAGATCCTCTGTGAAACGGCGATAGTCAACCTTCCATTCATACTCGCGACGGATTTCAAACCTCATCACCTGGCGCAGGAGCCCGATGACATTTTCGTCCATGCCTATTTCTTGGGCTTCCTCGATACGCTTTCCATAGAAGAGCTTTGCGGCAGTTGCATGCCCGTTTTCATCTGCGTACTCCGGAAGCACATTTTCCGCAAAAATCACCCTGCCATCAGGTTTCATGTGCCGGATTACATTTCGAAGGAATGCTATCTTCCGATCGTCTTCGATATGATGGTATGCAGAACTGGCGAGTAGGATATCAGCAGATGCTCCAAGATGGCAATCGACAGCGTCTTCAAGGACAAGGCCTGCGCCAACAACCCCAACAAGCCGGTTTTTTGCAAAATCAAGGTAGGCCGGCTCAGTATCAACGCCGATGAACTTGGTTATGCGCGGTTCTGGGATTATCCTGCTGAATATTTCGCACGTGCCGCAGCAGAAGTCGATTAAAGTGGCTGGCATGCGGAGGCGGTCGAGTTCTGCGTATATCTCCTTTTTCGCTGTTTCGTAAAGCGCCTGCTCGCCTGGAACAGTTTCGACTTTCTGAAATAGATTTGCATCTTTTGCATAGTTCCACCGGGCGGTGCACGTAGGTATGTTCTTTTTCATGTACTTATAGACACAAATACAATATTAATAATCTTCTTCAAGAATTTCTACAAAATTTACATAATTTTATAAAATCTTGTAAGTATAACCAAAATCATGAACGGACAGGCAGCAGTAAAGCTCGATAAAACCGATTACAAAATCCTTGCGGAACTGGATTTCAACAGCCGGCTTCAGAGCTTAAAAATCGCCAAAAAATTGAGGCTATCGAGAAACATCGTGGATTATAGGATAAAACAGCTTCAGGAAAAAAAAGTAATCCTGGCATTCAACGCTTTCATAGACCCGGCGAAGTTCAATCTAATAAGCTGGAAGGTGTACCTGAGGTTCCAGAACCTCGCGCCTCAGAAAGAGAAGGAAATTCTGAACTACCTCAACAGTCATCGGAGAGTCTGGTGGATCATACGCTGCGCTGGCACATTTGACCTTATGTTCTGCGTCCTGGCCGAATCCATCCACGATTTTTATCAGGAGATGCTGGAATTCAATACACTATTCAGCAACTATGTTATTGAAACAGAGCTCACCAGCCATATTGACCCTGAATTCTATACGAGGGGCTACCTTGGAAAAGAATCAATGATTTCATCGAAGCCGTTTCTGGTGAAGCCCAGCAAAATGGACTTCGATGAGCTCGACATAAGACTCCTCGACCTGCTGGGACAGAATTGCAGACTACCAGTCACTGAAATTTCGAGAAAGCTTGGCTCGACCCCGCGAGTGATCGCTTACAAAATGAGCCGGCTGGAGCGAGAAGGCGCAATAACCTGGTACCGGATTATCATGGAACCGTCAAAATTGGGAAGAGAGTATTACAAGACGCTGATAAACTTCAAGGGCATCACTAGGAAAAAAGAACTGGAATTCCTTGGATTTTGCCGCTCGCATCCGGACATAATCAACATATCAAAAGCGGCCGGCCCCTGGGATATGGAATTAGAATGCGAGGTTGAAAGCTACCATAAATATAACGAATTGATGCAATTGGTTCGTTCTACTTTTCCCGAGCTCATAAAACAATATTCCACTCTGCTCATTTATGAGCAATTGAAGTTTGAGAATAATTTTCTGGGATACGGAAGAGGCACCGCCTCGTTTAAATCAATCACCTGATGCCTCCCAGGTCAGATGTGCAAAAAATGCAGAGGAAGAGCTTTTGGACAGCGGTCCAAATACTTCCTCTGGCTGATGTGCGGAAAATGCAGAGGAAGAGATTCGAACTCTCGAACGGACTAACCGACCAGACCCTGAATCTGGCGCCTTTGACCACTCGGCAACCTCTGCAAAAGATTTCCTCACGCTTCACTCAGGGTAAATCTTTCATCAATGTCGCGGTCGACGCTTCGACCACGAGCATGCTCAAGGTTGAACCTCCAACCTTGACAACTTCATTAGGTGATTGGTAATCCTTAAAATTACTGCTCCTCCAGTTTCCCGAATTCTATCGGCTGCCTGGTGAAGACGCTGGTGCCCGAGGGCACGTTGCGGTTCACGACGACGCCGGAATGGATGTAGCAGTTCGCGCCTATGCTCTTGCCTGGCATTGTGCAGGACAGCACGCCGAATTTCGTGCCGTCGCCCACGAACACGCCGAGCTTGCTCCTGCCGGAGTTCACCCAGCCCTTCTCGGTCAGCACGAGCACGTTCTTGCCGTCGAACCTGTAGTTGGCGACCTGCGTCCCTGCGCCGAAATTCACGCCCTCGCCGATGACGCTGTCGCCGATGTACGAGAGGTGCTTCGCGTTGACGTGGCCGAGCAGTATGCTGCTCTTCACCGTGCTGCCGCTCCCGACCGCGCAGTTCTTCCCTATGGAGTTGAAGCCGCGGAGGTAGGCGTTCGGGCCGATGACCGTGCCTGCGCCGATATACGCGCATCCTTCCACGTAGCTGTTGATTATCTTCGCGCCGTCTTCCATGATGACCTTGCCGTTTATGGTGGAATTCTCTATCACTCCGGTGCGCGCCTCCATGGCGGAGAGCACGTGCTCGTTCGCATCGAGCAGGTCCCAGGGGTACGCGATGTCGCGCCAATACCCGTCGACGACGACGCCCTTCGCGCCGGTCAAAAGGCTGACGAGCTCGTACTCACCGCGCTCTGACTTCCCGAGCGACTTCAGTTCGCCGAAAACCGTCGGCTCCATGCAATAGACTGAAAGGTTGGCCAGGTCGCTCTTGGGGTGCTTGGGCTTCTCCTCGAAAAGGCTCACCTTCCCGCCTGACAGTTCCACCACGCCGTATTCGTGCGGGTTGGGGACTTTCTTCAATGCTAGCGTGATGCCGCCGCCATGCGCCGCAATCACGCTTTTTATGACTGACGCGTCGGTCACGATGTCGCCTGCGAGCGCCACGAACGTGTCGCCTATCTCGTCCCTGGCTGCGAGCAGCGCAGCGCCCGTGCCGTTCTCGGCTCCTTGTTCCACGAACTTCAGCTTCACGCCCGCGTCATTTTTTGCGAAATATTCTACCATGCTCTCCTTCATGTGGCGGACTACTATTACCGCGTCGGTGACGCCTGCCTTCCTCGCCTCGTCGAGCAGGTGGTGCAGTATGGGCCGGCCTGCCACAGGGAGCATCGCCTTCGGCCGCGTCTCGGTCAGCGGCCTGAGCCTTTTCCCGTCCCCAGCCGCCAGTATCACAGCTTTCATGGTTACCATTCCCAGACGACGTTTTTAAATTCCACCAGATTAAGCGTTTAAAGAACATAATGCTTTATAAATTATAACATACATATATTACCACTATGCTCTACATGAAAACCTTGGCGCACAGGAATGGCGCCGCCGAAAGGCCGCAAATCAGGAAGAAACTCTGCTATCTGAACGTGGCTGCGCCCCCTTCGCCTGGGCATAAGCCCCGAAGCTAAGATTTTTTAACAAGCCCGTCTATTATATTATATGCTTGACAAGAAAAAGATAGACGACTTATTATCGGATTACAAAGGTTTCAGGATAGCCACCATCTGCTCCCACTCCTCGCTCCAGATATTCAAGGGCGCGCGCGAAGAGGGCATAAAGACGATGGGGGTCGTCCAGAGGGACAAGCGCAAACTGTACGAGTCATTCCCGTTCGGCTGCCCCGACGAATTCCTGGAAGTGGACAGCTACGCCGACGTTCCCTGGAAGGAGCTGGCGGCGAAGAATGCAATAATCATCCCCCACGGCTCGTTCGTGGAATACGTGGGCAAGAAGTTCGACGACCTGCCACTGCCGGTCTACGGGAACCGCAGGAGCATAATGTGGGAGCGCGAGCGGGACAGGATGCTCTCCTGGATAAAGAAGGCCGGCATAAAGACGCCGAAGATGTACACGCCGGACAAGATAGACGGCCCGGTGATGGTGAAATTCCCAGGAGCGAAAGGCGGCCGCGGCTACATCATCGTCCGCTCCGAGGAGGAGTTCCAGCAAAAAGTAAAGGGCCAGGAATGCATCATACAGGAGTTCATCATAGGCGTGCGCGCCTATCCGCACTATTTCTTCAGCCCCTTCAGGAACAAGGGATACGCGACCAAGCACGGCGAGCTGCAGCTCCTGGGCGTGGACAGGCGCGTGGAGAGCAGCGCGGACGAGATCGCCCGCGCGGTGTCCATAGGCATGAAGCCGCGGATGGCATTCACGGTCATAGGCAACGAGCCCATGGTGCTCCGCGAATCGCTGCTCTCAGACTACATGGAGATCGGCCGGAAGATAAGTGAAACCTCGTTCGACCTTTTCGGCGGGCTCGTAGGGCCGTTCTGCGTGGAGACAATAATCACTGAGGAGCTC
>CAZYGF010000020.1:0-8510 GCA_964647575.1 Microcaldota archaeon | reverse complement strand
TGGCGTATATCACCGCTGAGACCACGCTCTCGATGCGCCTGCCGCGGATGAGCTCCGCCTTCACCGCCTTCCGGTAGAGGAGCGCTGAGCTCTCCTTGAGGTTCTCTGGAAGCCCGAGCGAGGACGCCACGCGGTCCAGCTCGGAGAGCGCGATGACCAGGTTCCTCTCCAGGGACGTGGCGATGGACACCCGCTTGTGCCATTTCCTCATGCGATAGAGCTGGGCCTGCTTCTTCGGGCTTATCTTGGCACCGCGGATGTCGCGGTTGTACTGGTCTATTTCCGTGACCAGGCCCTTGTTCGGGCGCATATATTTCATGGGCGCGCCGCCGCGGGCCTTCTTCTCCTTCTGCTCGGCGTCGAAGGCGCGCCATTCCGGGCCCATGTCCTGGATGTTCTCGACGATGATCAGGCCGCAGCCGGAGCACAGGAGCTCCCCCTTCTCGTAGTCGCGGATCACGCGCTTGCTCTCGCATTCTGGACATGCCATTGCCAAGGTTACCATCGAAAAGCCTCCTTCTGCTCATAGAAAAGTTTTTAAAGATTAGCATATGATTGGGAACGCAGGTAGTATATATGCCTATCTATTCCTTCCGACGGAACAGGCGTTCCGGATCCGCCCGGCAAACCGGATAAACCCGATAACCCGCTCTCGCGTCCCGGCTCGGATTTATAAATCTCATAGCGTCATGAGACAGCGGTGCAATCCATGAGGAAGTACATAGCCGAGTTCATAGGGACGTTCACGCTGGCGTTGGTGGTCCTTCTTTCCCTGACGATCAATTCGCCGGTGGCCACGCCCGTGCTGGCTGCGCTGACACTGGGCCTTTTCGTGTATACAATAGGCCATATCTCCGGGACCCACATAAACCCTGGAGTCACCGTCGGCATCTTCACCCTGGGCAGGATCAGTGCGCTGGATGCGGTCGGATACGTGGTCGCCCAGTTCCTGGGCGGTGCTGCGGCATACCTGCTCGCCTTCAGCGTCCTTGGCATACCGCTCCTCACACCAGGCGCCTCCTCCATGACCGTATTCGTCGCAGAGACGATAGGCATGGTGCTGTTCACCTTCGGCATAGCCTCGGTGGTCTATGGCAAGGCGCCATCCGGCTTCTCCGGCGTGGTGGTCGGCGGCTCGCTCCTGCTGGGCATCATGCTCGCAGTGGGCATCGGCTCAGGCGGCATACTCAACCCGGCCGTGGCGCTGGCTGTCAACTCGCTCAACGTCGCCAACGTGGGAGGGGAGCTCGTCGGCGCGATAGTGGGGTTCCAGCTCTACCGGCTCCTTTGCGTCGAGAACGGCGGCAAGAAGAAGTGAGCATCGGCTGCAGGGCATCCGGACCGCCGCGTTGCGGGTTTCACCGCACCAAAAACCCAACCGTTTAAATTGCTCGTTCCTGATGCTATTCCATGAACGTTGCATTTGCCGCTATCCTCGTCGGCCTTGTCATGCTGTCCTACGGATGCATGGCCGTCCAGCCACCGGTGAACGAATCCCCGCCGGTCATCACGAACCCCACGCCCAACGCCACGGATCCGACCAACCCGTCCGGCCTCACCAGGGAGCTGTGCGAAGCAGCGCGCGGCCACTGGCAGGAATGCGGCTCTGCGTGCAGGGGCGCGCCACAGGGCACGGCGTGCATAATGATGTGCGTGCAATACTGCGAATGCGGCGGATTCGCCGGGTTCGGCTGCCCTGACGGCTACCAATGCTCAGATTACCTGCCCACGGACAGGGAAGGCAACCCCGTCCCTGACGCCATGGGCATCTGCAAAAAACATTGATGAGGTGTGTGTATGGCAAAGGAAGAATGCTGCCCTGGCAGTGAATGCTGCCCGGGCGGATGCGGCAAGATAGCAATAGTGGTGGTCCTGCTGCTCGCTTTAGGCATGATAGGAAGCGCCTACGTGCTGTCCAAGGGCGATTACGCGCCGAACGTGAACGTCGGGACCCAGCCCGTGGAGCACGCCATAGGCGTATCAGCGACGTCGTCACAGAAGGTCAGCCCTGACCTGCTCGTGATACAGCTCCACGTGCAGACGGACGCGAAAACAGCGAAACAGGCGGTCCAGGACAATGCGGCCGTCACCGCGGACCTGCTGGCGAAGCTGAAGGCGCTTGGGCTGACCGACCAGGACATCCAGACGACGTCCTACAGCGTCGACCAGGTCACCGAGACCAACTACACCTGCGACAAGAACGGCTACAACTGCCGCTACAGCTACTACGTCACGGGCTACAGGGTGATGAACTCCATTTCGCTGCAGGTCAAGGACCTGGCAAAGGGCGGGGACGTGATAGACGCATCCTCCAGCGCAGGCATGAACGAGACGTTCATCGATTCGGTGGGCTTCACCCTGCAGGACGAAACGCGGAGGACGCTGGAAAAGAGCCTCCTGAGGAATGCCGCGGCAGAGGCAAGGGCCAAGGCCCAGAACATGGCTGAGGGCAGCGGCGCTGCCTTGGGGAAGCTGCTGTCGCTCAGCGAGTCGTACAGCTACTACCCGCAGTACCGCTCCGATTACGCGGTCGGTGCGATGGCCGAGGCTGCTCCGAAGACCGAGCTGTCGCCCGGGCAGGTCGAGGTCAGCGTGACCGTGGGCGCGAGCTACCAGATAGGCTAGCGCTCCCTTTTTATTTTTTCTTTACTTTATCCCTGCATGGACTGGCGTTCCCATGCGCTAATCGGGGCAGTTTCAGCGCCAGTATTGCTGTTCATGCTCGGCACCCAGGGCATCGTCGCCCTTGCAGCCGCGGCGGTCATGGGAGCCCTCGCCGCGCTCGTGCCGGACCTTGACCACCAGGCGAGCAAAGGCAGGCAGGTTCTCGACTTTTCGGCAATAGCTGCCGCAGGCCTCGTCAGCTACATGTCCGGCTGTGGAAGCGGCGCCTGCATTCCAACGCTGCAGGCCATGCAGTCCATGGCGCTCACGTCCCTGGCGCTCCTCGGCGCGTATTTCGTGTTCTTCACGCTCTTCAAGCCCGCGCACAGGGGAATAACCCATTCGCTCGCAGCATGCGCGGCGTTCGGCGCGCTGGGGTATTTCCTTTTCGGGGCGAACCTGGCGATCGCAGGGCTCGCAGGCTACGCGTCGCACCTGGCCGCCGACCAAGAGATAAAGGTCATTTGAGAAAAAGGGGCTAGCTATCTCGCAAGCATCATACGCCCATTCGTTTTCTTGGCGCTTCCACCGACTGGTGCTGGCACGGTGCCTTTTGAAAGCATGCCATCCTTAGCCAGTAGATTTGGCCAGACCCGCTTTCCCAGGGCATGTGATGCCGCAGTCTGCACCGGGCTTGATACGGCGCTGAAGCGCAATTGCACGATGGCATTGCGGTCATTTTTTTCTATAGCCTTTTCAATCGCCTTCTTTCCGGCGGCTATGGATGCACTGGCGGGCAGGTCAAAACCGGATGCCCAGGTAATAAGCGCATGCACGTCGTCCGTGAGCGTAACTGCCTTCAGCCCGGCTGCTTCCCTCACTGGGTACAGCAGGGCAGGTACATCGAATGCCCAGCCAATGAGTGCATCGGCGTCAGTTGTACGCCCGACCAGCTCAAGCCCGGCCGCTATCCGCACCTCGGGGTTATCGTTTATTTTTGCGATCCCCAGCAGCCTTTGAGGCTTAAATCCTTTCAATTGTCCGTATTCGCCATCCCTAACGGCATCAGTATCGTTAACCATGTGTATGCATCTGGGACATAATGTTTAAAAGACGCTCGCCAAATCACAAACTCGCTTCTTTCTTGGCCTCGCAGCGTATGTCAACCGCCTTCTCCATGCGCTGGTCTATGACCCCGTCGCCGTTGAAGATGTAGAGCGTGGCATTGCACCTGTACATCTGCGGGCTGGTGTAGGCGCCGCTGTAGACGCGGACGGCTTTCTCCAAAAACTCGTTCCTGCCGATTATGCCCACGCGCACCCTGCCCTTTTTCAGCGCGCTGTTAGGGCTGAGCGACAGGTTCTCAGGCACCGAAAGGTCTGCCTCGGCCCAGATGGAGTGCGGGGCCGGGTTCTCCACCCGCAGTATCACCTCGACATAGTTCGTGGAATAGGCGAAAAGCACGTCAGGATGGTTGCGGATGCTGAGGTTGACCATGTATCTTTTACCTCACAGGCTTCTCTTTTATAATGTTTGTCATGGAATCTTTTCCATGCTTCCGGAGTCAAAGCTAATACGTTCAGAACTCACAGTGAGGGAGCTCGCCCTTCCCGAGGAAGTGCTCCTTGCGCGCAAGTCGCTGGTGAGGTGGCTGGCGCTTTCCCTGGGGCTGATAATGCCCAATGAGAGCAGGAAGCTGCTCCTGGACATATTGGACGTGCTCCTTGAATTCCACGTCAAAAGGCAGTCGCCGACCACGAAGGACATCCTGGCGAGGCTGGAGGAGACGACCAAGGAGAAGCAGAACCCCAAGGCGGTGTACTACCACCTGCTGAAACTGAAGAACTTCGGCATGCTCGGAAGGGTGAAGGGAAGGTACCATCTGGGCGAAGGGGACAACCGCGGCCTGAAGGAGATGTTCAGGGACTTTTACATGAAGAAGACGGACGCTGCATTCACGAACATAGGCACCGCATTGGAGAAGCTCGAAAGCAGCTACAGGTAGATGGGATGGAACTGTCAGGATTCTACAGGCTGAAGCCGGAGGACCGGCTAAAAAAGGTGAAGGCCATTGCAGGCCTGACCGACGCAGAGGCAAAGGCGCTGGCTGACACAGGCGCGCTGAAACTCGACGTCGCTGACAAGAACGTGGAGAACGTGATTGGCGCGGTCCATCTTCCGCTGGGCATAGCCACGCACTTCAAGATCAACGGCAAGGACGTGCTCATGCCCATGGCCGTAGAGGAGCCTTCGGTTATAGCCGGGGCCTGCAGGGCAGCCAAGCAGGCGCTGCCGGAGGGGTTCAAGGCCGAAGCCGACGAATCGGTCATGATAGGCCAGATACAGGTTGTCGGCGTGCCAGACGCCAATGCCGCATTGAAGAACCTCGAGATAAACCGCAAGGGGATCATGAAGGCTGCCGCAGAGCTCATGAAGCCGCATGAGAAATACGGCTGCGGCGTGCGCGGCTTCGAGGCCAAGGCGCTGGAGACAGAGCGCGGCGAGATGGTCATCGTGGATTTCCACATAGCGGTCGGCGACGCCCAGGGCGCGAACATGGTCAACACCACGCTCGAGGGCGTGGCACCTGAAGTCGCGCAGCTGACCGGAGGCAATGTGCGGCTCAGGATAGTGAGCAACCTTGCGGTGAAAAGGAAGGCCAGGGCGTCCGCGGTATGGAAAAAGGGCGTCATAGGCCAGGACACGGTTGAAGGCGTGCTTGACGCCTACGAGTTCGCGAAGGCGGACGAATACAGGTGCGCGACGCACAACAAGGGCATAATGAACGGCATAAGCGCGGTGGCGGTTGCCACCGGCAACGACTGGCGCTCAGTGGAGGCGGGCGCGCACGCATACGCAGCGCTGGGCCAGTACCATCCGCTCACGAAATTCTACAAGAACGAGAAGGGCGACCTTGTGGGCAGCATCGAGCTGCCGCTGGCGCTCGCGACTGTGGGGCCGGCGGTGAATTCCAGCCCCACGGCCAGGATAGCGCTCAAGATAGCAGGGGTGAGATCATCCCGCGAGCTGGCGATGGCCATGGCATGCGTCGGGCTGGCGAGCAACTTCGCGGCGATATCAGCGCTTTCCACTGTGGGCATACAGCAGGGGCACATGAAGCTGCACGCGCGCAACATCGCAGCCTACGCAGGCGCCAGCGGCGAAGAGACCGACAAAGTCGCTGCTGTGCTCGCGAAGGAGAAGGATTTCAGCGTGGAACGGGCGAAAGAGGTGCTGGACGCGCTGAGGAAGGGCAGGTAGCATGAAACTGACGGCTTACCATTGGACCGCGATAGTCGTTGTGATGCTGGCGGTGTGCGGCACGGTGTTCCTGCCGAGCCTCGGCTACCTCTGGGTGCTGCTTGCATCAACATCGGTCACAATGGCATTCCTGGACAAGCTCATACCCAAGCTGGGGGACGCAAAGATAACCGGGAAGGACGAGAACAAGCCGGGCGGCCTTGAAATACCTGAGATGGGCGGCATAGCGGTCATTGCCGGGTTCACGGCCGGCGCACTGCTGGCCTGCCTCACGCTCGGCGTCAATTCATTCAACCTGGTCTACTTCCTCGCCGCCATAATAACCATCCATTCCATAAGCTTCATGGGGTTCGTTGACGACCTCATCAGCATACCGCAATTGCTGAAGGCCATCCTGCCTTTATTTGCCGCCATCCCGCTCGTCGTTGTGAGCGCCGCGGGCAGCACCACGGTCAGCATACCGCTGCTAGGGCCGGTGGCGTTCGGGGTGATATACATATTCGTGCTCATACCCCTGGCGGTTGCGGTGTGCTCCAACCTAACCAACATGCTGGCCGGCTTCAACGGCATGGAGGCGGGCATGGGCATCATCATATTCTCTGCGCTCTCCCTGCTGGCGGCCAGCCATGGCTCTACGACGATGCTCCTGATATGCCTCCCGATGCTGGGCGGCCTGCTCGGCTTCCTCTACTTCAACTGGTATCCTGCGAAGGTCTTCCCCGGAGATGTCATGAACCTGACGATTGGCGTTGCTGTCGCAACGGCGGTCATAATCGGCAACCTTGAAAGCGCTGGCGTGATACTCATGGCGCCGTACATACTCGACTTCTTCATCAAGGCGGCGAACCGCTTCCCGCACACCTACCAGGAGATCAAGGGGAATAAGCTGTCCCCGAAATTCAACCAGGTGAAGGGGCTGGTGCACGTGATCATGAAGCTGGCGGGCAGATTTGAGGCGAGCGCGCCTCAATTAGCCGGCAAAGCCGGCTATGGCGGGATAACGGAGAAGAACCTTACGCTCGCGTTCATGGGGATAGAATTCGCCTGCGCAATCATTGCACTGGCGCTCTACTACAAGTTCTGATTTCCTAATTACCAGGCTTAGGGAAAACGCCATATTAGCATCTTATTCGATTTATTGACACGAAAATTATTTATACTTATAATGGATAATTTGGTAACAATTTCAAAGGTAGAGAGGTGGCCGGTATGCGTTCTGGAAAAGGGTGGCATGGAAATCGGAAAGGGCACAGCATAGCAGCACGGAATGGAGCACGACGCAGACTTTGGAACGAATCGCGTAGCAGAAACCGACTTACGAAGGATGCGATATATAAACTACCCATAGTGCGGGAGGCTGCCGAAGTAGGAGAATATGTTCAAATGGCAAAAGACGTCCACACCGGCTTCGTTAAACCCGCAGTTAGAAGAGTGATGCACAGTCTTTGAAGGCCAGCCTACAGGCACTGCACAGCTATTTCAGGTCGCCGAGCAATCTCGATATGTCGAAAATTTCAACGAACCGCTCGTAGTCGCTGACGCGCCCGATGTCGAACCAGACCGCGTCGAAGACGTAGGCATTGATTTTCTTCCCCGCGGCGAGCATGCGGGGAAACACGTCCTTTGCGAAGTCCTCCTTCCCTTTTATGAACTCGAATATCTCCGGCTCGAAGACGTATATGGCCGTGTTGTAGTCGTGCTCCAGCACCGGCTTCTCCACGAACCCTACGATATTATTGCCCTGCACCTTCGCGACGCCGTATTCCAGCGGCGTTTTCGCGTGGTAGAGCGCGATTGTGGCGATGGCGCCGCTTTTCCTGTGCTGTTTTACCATGTCGGCCATGTCGATGTTCGTCAGGTGGTCGCCCATGACGACGGCGAACGCTTCCTTCGGCCTCTCCCTGCAGTTGAGCACCGAGCCGGCGGTGTTCATCTTCTCCTTCTCTATGGAATAGGCGATCTTCACGCCGAATGCGCTCCCGTCGCCGAAATACGACGTTATCTGCTCGTGCATGTAGCCGCAGGTTATCACGATGTCCTTCACGCCGCAGCGCTTCAGATTCTCAACCACGTATTGTAGGATCGGCTTACCGCCCAATTTCAGCATCGGCTTAGGCACCGTATAGGTATATGGCCTCAGCCTCGTCCCTTCCCCGCCTGCAAGTATGAACGCACGCATAGTTTTCACCGTATCACGTAGTATCCCAACAATGCGCCGACCAGCGAGCAGATGAAGTTGGTCGTGCCCTTCGTGCCGATGCCCCGTTCCTCGAACACGCCGAAAAACGTGTCGGCTATGGAGCCTGCGAGCCCTGCCAGGCTGACCAGCAGCGCCTGCGTCGGGTTTATGCCGAAAGCGAACATGGCGCAAACGGCCATGGCAGTCCCGCCGGCAAGCGATGCGACGGTGCCGAGCGTGCTCATGGCGCCGCTCGTCCCCGGCTTGACAGGCTTGAGTTCCAGCATTGATACCGGCTTTTCAGCCCCCAGGACGCCTATCTCAGAGCCGAACTTGTCTGCCGTCACCGCTGCTATGGACGCTATGAAGGGCATCGGGCCGGTGAACGGGCTCAGCAAGGCGAGAAACGCCGGCAGGAGGCCGTTGGACAGGACGTTCTCCCAGCCGCGCTCGTGCTCGTAGAGGC
>CAZYGF010000019.1:0-8620 GCA_964647575.1 Microcaldota archaeon | reverse complement strand
CTGGCTTCTCCAACCTAGCAACGGATGAGACGCCCGACTCAAGCCAGACCAAGTCCGCCGTGAGCGGCGCGGTCCCCAATGAGACAGGCGGCGCAGCTGCGATGCAGTTCTACAAGACGCAGTGCAGGTTCCTGCCAATGGACGCCAAGCTCAGGGGCATAATGAAGAACTCCAAATCGCAGATAAACGTATTCAGGATGGGCGTGGGCGGCTCGTTCGACGAGTTCGACCAGTACCGCTATTATTTCCCCATATCGGACAGATACTGCAACCTCAACCAGCCGCAGCCAGGCCAGACGCTCGTAGACAGGTACATGAATTACCTTACGAAAAGCTCAGGGGTTGCCACGGCATACGACCCGAACAACGCGGCGACCGGCATAAATAGCAACTGCATCAACGGCGCCAGCAACCCTCCGATACTAGCGTTCGGAGAGACCTCCGCGCAGCGCAGCGCCACCGCCTCAATTGCCGGGGCGACGTGGTCGTTCAGCTATAAGCCGGTGGTGCCTGAGCTGAGGAATTACAAGTTCGCGGATTACGCGAGGTTCGACAACGCCTCGAACCCCCAGACATCAGGAAGCACAGTCACCATGTTCAGGAGCATATACCTGGAGCCGTGGGTATATACAAGTTACCCATACATCTATCCGAAACCCTGCGCCTACAGTGTTGTCGGCACGACATCCAGCTCTTATGGTAGCACTTATATCAGCGGCTTCACCTGCATCAACAACATGACCGGGGCAGCATGCCCGCAGAGCGGCTGCATAAACCCCAGCGCGCCCTGTTTCCATGGCCTTGCCGGCACTTCCACCGCACCGTTCGGATATAACTGCACTGACCCTGCCGGGAAGTCGTGTGCTTACACCGGCGGCCGCCCCACGTCGTGCCCGACAGGCAGCGCCTGCTGCGTAAACCTTTCCGCGCCCTGCGCCTACGGCTTTACCAGCAACACGCCAGGCAGCGGCTATCTCTGCATCAACGCGTCGGGAAAAACATGCACAGGCAACGGCTGCATCGACCCCAAGTTACCATGCGCTTTCAGCAGCGCCACAAAGCTATGCATGGATGGCACCAGCGCAAGTGCCAAGGAATGCACCGGAACCGCATGCATATCCAGCACCTCCTCCTGCGCCATAAACAATACAGGCTCGTCGCACATCTACAGCGGGGATTATTATATTTGCATGACTGGCACGAGCTCAAGCGCCCTGGACTGCAACGGAGTAGGAGGCTGCCAGGATACTGGCACACCATGCGCCAAAAACAGCACAACATATGCCTGCGTCGACAAAGACGGCAAGTACTGCCCGGCGAGTGGCTGCATCGACACGAGCAATAATGGCAAATGCTCCTATAGCACTGCCACCACCCTATGCATCAAGGATAGTGACAAGAGCGTATGCCCCACGAGCGGCACCTGCACCGGCCACAAGTCCACGGGCCACAAGGCCAGAGGCTACAAGTCCACCGGCTACCTGGCGGTAGGCTACAAGTCCACCGGCCACCAGACCACAGGATATGCGCTCAGCCAGTGCATCAAGGCATTTGCAGACTGCACGGATAGCGATACTGCCCGCACATGCACCCGGCAATGGATGGGGACCTATCTGAATACGACGTGCGATGCCAGTAGCGGCAGGACTTCCAGTTATTCAGGCTCATGCAACCAGCAGTTGTACAACTGCAGGGACGAACTGGCGGGGCAGGGTTGGCAGAATTATCAGTATTATTGCCAGGGAAATACGCTATTCGGACAGTCGGGCTCGAACTCCGAGTACTGCTATGGCTCCACCTGTGCCTGCAATCCTAGTTTTCAAAAGACGACCTACTACTACAAATACGACCGGCCATATCCTGTCAATGTCTTCAAGAAGATTGACGACGGCTACTACCGCAGGCAGCTTTCCATCGCCCATGTGGCCAGCATCTATAACCTGGCTGGGACAGGGAGCACCAGGGCGCCATTCGAATGCGACGTGTCAGGCAATGACTGCTACTCTGGAAGCTGCAGCACCCAGACATACAACAGGGGTGTGATGCTCAGGTACACCGCTGGCGACAACCCTATGGCTGCCCCCGAGGTGGTCACGGACTGCAGCGAGTACACAGATAGCGCAGGCATAAAGGAAGTTGTATGCGCGCCAACCAAATCCATAACGGCAGGGTCTGGCGGGGTCGCGCCGACAAGGTCATATGGAACGGTCACGGTCAGCCCGGTGCTCGTGGGAATCTACACCAACGATTATAACAGCCACCCGACCGTGGACAAACCGTTCGGCGCCGCAGACCTGATTGACGAGGATAAGCTTGACAAGGAATGGAAAGACTACTGGAACAACGCCTATCCGCGCGGCAGCCCTAGCTTCACATACATGAGCACGACGACGTCTAGCGTCACCAACGTGCCTGAGGTCTCATGGACAGGGCCGACTTCAAAAGTGCAGAAACAGAACTGCCCTGACGTTGCGCAGGTGCAAAGGTTCACAAGCGGCACAACCTGGGCACCAAATACCTACAGCGGGACCGCAGCGACCGGCCTTGTCTGGTGCCCGACAGTCACCGAATCCACCACAGGCCCGCCGGCTGGCGGCATCGTGTTCTTCGGGAATACAGGCATGGGAGGGGATGATGAGGTCGTATACAACGGCCACACCATAATAGGCTATACCCTGCTGGACGAGAACGATTTCAAGCAGACGCTCCTTTACAGGAACTGCAATCTCGGCTCAAGCGACTACGAAACGGTAACACTAAGCGACCCGAGCGACGTGAAGATTACTGATGCCACGACAGGCCTTCGGAAGAAGTTCGAGCCGTATTTCCAGCAGAGGGTAAAGGGGCTGGGACAGAAGCTGGGCACCCTGAAGGTCAGTGCCAACAGCGTGGTGTACGCATTCACGCCATGGGTTGTCACTTTCGAAAAGGGCACGGCCAGGTATGGCAGCCATGTCAACAAGCCAGGCCAGGTGGCTGACAAGTCAAAAGGGAACGACGGCACCTACGGGTATACCTACCTTGGCGATTTCCTGACCTCGCTGCCATCCCAGTCAGTCCGTCTGCGCAACACGTATGACGAGGCCATGGACCAGATGCCAGGCACCAGCGCAGGAGAATTAAATCCAGCGGGCGACCCATGGAGCGGGGAGGAATACACGAACAGCGATGAAGGAAAAGACGTATACCACGCCTACAGCCTGGGCTTCAGCAGGTCCATCACACTCATCAGGTACAATCCGACCACTCCGGGCAGGCTGGGCAACTGCGCCATAGACGACAACACCCGCCTGCCGCGCATGAGGACGTTCGGCTGGTGCGAACCGTGCACCACATCCTCGCTGGCGTTCCAGAACATAACTGCCGGAGAGGTGTATCTGCCGCGCTACACCGCGAAACTGAATGAGACTGCAACCGCAAACACTTATGTGGCCGTGAACGTCCAGCCCATATGCGCCTCAGCGACGAACACGGCAACGCTCCCATACACTGACAATGCGACCTGCTTCAACGCGTATATAACCGACATGGGGGACTACACCGGCTCACCAGCCATGCAGGGTTCGCTGAGGACCGCGCCTGAGGCCTCCATCATCAAGGAAAGGCTCGGCAACTACATGAAATCAGGAGTCATGCCTGTGCTTGACATAAGCGATGCGAGCAACTGGGACCTCACGCACAATGTGAAGGTGGGGACCAGCACCACCTTCACCACAGTGCAGAACTATACGGAATACCCATTCCAGAGGCTGTTCGGCAAGATGGGCGCAGCGGTGGTCATAGTGGACCACATAGGCAGCGCAGCCGAACTGGGCACTTACATGACAAAATCAACGTGCACAGCCATCCCTGTGACCGCCTACGCACAGCAGGTCGCTGACCTGCAGAGCGCCTGGGGCATTTCTGCCTGTCCAAACACCGCCATGCCGGGATGCACGACGCCGAACATAAAGGTATGCAACCACGTGCCATGCGGATGCAGCGGCTCTCCATGCGGCGCCAGCTACAACCTACAGGCCTTGCATTCGCTCTACCCGCAATACAGCATCTCTGAGTGCTCGACGACTGGTTGCGGGCTTGTCACACTTAAGGACTGCAACTATAACGCTGGCGGCAAGCTTGACCGCATAATCAAGAGGACCGGCGCAATCAGGGACAAATGCGCAGACTGCCTGACCGCGGTCCACGTAGACACGCCACTGAGCACCTACTGCAACGCGGACACTGTGGGGGCCGCCAGCAACTGCTTCAACAGCACGGTAAAGGCGCTCCTGCGGGACCCGAGGGCGAACCTTGGCGTGGACCTGATTACTTTCGACTATCCGGTGACGCTCCATCACCCGCCTGCTACGATAACAGGGCTGGACAACCAGAGCAATGCAGTGGCAGAGGATATCGCTGCCTACGGCCGCACAGCCCTCCAGGCAGGCAGGCAGCCGGGCGCAGGCAAGCCCACCATGGTGGTCGGGTTCAACGTAGATAACGGCGATAGCATCTGGAACGCCGGCGGGGCAAACAAGTACGACAGACTGCTCAATGCCATCGTTGAGAACCAGATGGACCTTGTCGGGGCAGGCGTAATCGGCGTGATATACTCGCCAGCCAGGAGCGGAGCCCACGCGCTCATCGATAACACGTCCGGCGTGGGGCTCAAGACGGACAAGTTCTGCGACATGGAGGGGGCCATGGAGAGGATGTCGACCTCGGCTCCAGTGGCAATCATGAGGAGGATATTGGCGCAGGACGTGGCATGCATCCCCTGCTCCAGCCTCGACTATGCGACCGGCGTGTGCAATCTCGCCTCTGCGACCACCCAGCTGCGATGCGACGACGGCAAAACGTGCACCGTGCCGGCGGGCAAGATCGCGGGAGAGGTCAAATGCCCGAGTGACTCGGTCACCACCGGCTGCACGCTATGCAATGCGACAAGCAATGCAGGCAAGACCTACACCTGCACCTACAGGTATAGCAACGGCACGTCTGAGACAGTGACCGGCAGCCTCACCGACATTACGTCCGACCTTTACTCGGACATAATGGCAGGCCTGCCAAAGCCTGACAAGTGCTGCATCGGAAACAGCGAGGGCGCGGCCGGCTATTCCTATGCGAAGCAGTCCTACCAGAGCCCGCTCAACAAGCCGCTGGTGTTCCCGAAAAGCGGCGATCCGGGCATGGATTGCGGCCTGGGAGGCAGCAGCGCGAAGGATGTAGAGCAGATTAGCAGCTTCTGCGGCTACAGCATCCCCCTGAAGGAGTATGACATCAATTGCACGGTGAGCTGATGGGCATAGGCGAGGTCCTTGGCAACATCCTGAAGGGCGGCGGCGCCCGGTCATCGCGGAAAGGCCAGGTGCAGGCATGCCCGAACTGCGGGGAGAAGGTCAACCTCAGCATGGAGCGCTGCCCGAAATGCGGCGTGCGCATAAAGAGCATGTTCCGCAGGAGATGCCCGAAATGCAGCGCGCTGAACGAGCTTGACATAAAGAAATGCGAGAAATGCGGCTACGATTTCGAGGCCGAACTGGAAAGGGCTAAAAAGACTTATTACGTATGTCCCATATGCGGGTATAAGATGGAGGCAATGCTCACGCAGTGCCCCGCCTGCAATACGCGATTTATGTGAATCAAATGGTCGAGTCATTCAAGCAGGAGCAGAAAAAGGCGGAAGCCGAGGCTCCGAAGAAGAAGTTCATCCACCTGCTGGACGAGGAAGAGGTCGAGGTGAAGCGGCTGGAAGCCGATGACGTGGAGGACTGCGTCAAGGTAATGCGCAAGTGCGCCTTCGACGTCACCGACAGCGAGGTGGGCAACATAGTGCAGTACGGGAGGAGCTTCGGCGCAGCTGTCAACCGCATGATAGTGGGGGTCGGCCTCGCCTGGCCTGCCATGCTGGACGTGGGCGAGAAGAGGATAACCAGCGGCGAACCAAACGCGCTGTACATGGAGGATCCGGCGGTGCTGTTGGCATACGAGGGAAGGGGCGTAAGGCGCATCCTGCTGTGTGAGAGGGAGAAGGAGGTCGCCAACGCTGGCATGAAATACGCCATCGCCTACCTCTATGAGGACATCCCAAAGGGCAGCATAACCGACTACATCACCGAGGCGGGAAGCGCGCTGGAGAAGCTTTATCTTTCCGAGGATTACGAGTTCTTCAGGACCGAACGGGGCATACTCGCCTTCAAGAAGATAGCGTGAGGAGCACTTCGGCGAATCCCAGGGAGCGCATCTTTTTCTGTATGGCGGCCATGCGGCGCGAGAGCCTGGCGAAGTCTGCCCTGGTGCCGCTTATGCAGATGTTCCTGCCGCTGACGATAAGGGAGCATGCCCTGAAGCCGAGTGAAACCAGGTAGCGCCTTGCAGACGCGACCCTTTTGATGAGCGGGATGCCACTGGGCGGGGGCGGTTTGGCTGAGGCCAGCTTGTCCCAGTTCGGCAGGCCGAACTCCTTTGCCAGAAGGCGTATTTCCGCCTTCGAAAGGCCGCTCTCGAGCAGCGGGCTCCTGATGCCCGCCTGCCTTGCGGCCACGAAGCTGAATCCGCGTTCAGCAGCGTCGTCCCTGTGCGAGCCGTCAAGCACGTTCTTGAGCTTCATGCGCGCGGCAATGCCCTTCAGGCTGCCGTATGGATCATCTTTGCCTGAGGCCTGCTGCCTGGGCCTGTAGGCCATATGCCTGGCGCCGATTATCCTCGCCACCCTGCGTGCCAGCATGAGCTCGGACGAAGGGTAATTGTCTGAGAGCGTGGTCACAGCAACCGCCTTGCCGCCCAGCTCCTCGCGGCAGATGCGCAGCAGCAGGGTGCTGTCCACCCCGCCGGAATACGCCACCAGCGCGCTGTCCATCTTGCGTATGCGGTTGCGCAGGTCTTCGAGCTTTCCTTCCAGTCGCCTGTCCATATTACCGGTTTTGTGTTGAAATGTTTATTAAGCCGACCTGAGATGGAAAAACATGAAACGGCTACTGATGCTCATCGCAGCAATGCTCGTGGCGCTTTCTTCCGCATCGCCATGCGATGGCAGCATATCCCAGTACGTGCCGGCGGTGATGGGCGAGGACGGCGGGCTCGTCAACGTGACCGTGTCGCTGGTGCCGGGGCAGGGCAACGCCTTTGCCAGCGTCGAGCCGCGCACGGCGGTGTCGACGCAGGATTCCATAGCCCAGGCGGTAAGCTATGCCTACGCCCTTTCCGGAAGGAAGGCGTGCGACGTGCTCGTGAGCTTCACGACCCCCGTGACCGCGTCCTATGTGGAGGGGCCGAGCGCCGGCGCTGCCCTCGCGGTGATGACCTACGCGCTCCTTGAGAACAGGACCATGCGCCAGGACGCCATAATGACCGGCACCATCGAGGCAGGGGGCGGCATCGGCGAGGTGGGCGGGCTATACGAGAAGGCTAAGGGCTCGGCGCAGAAAGGCGCGAAGTATTTCATAACGCCCCAGGAGAGCTTCTACGAGGCGCTCCTTCTGGAGAGCGTGGAGGCGGAGTATGGGCTGGTGGTGCTCCAGGCGCACAATGCCAACGAGATAATCGGGTTCATGCTGGACAACCGGAGCATAGCGCAGGAGGGCATCGGCCCGGAGAAGCGGCCCATGCCGGACCTTCCGCGCTACAACACGGCCGGGCTTGGAGGATTCGTGCCTGTGGCTCAGCGCATGATAGACCTTGAGCTGGAGGCCGTGGAATCGCTGAACGGAACGGACAACGAGACTGAGCAGATAAAATCATTCTACCAGAACGAGGCGCAGAGGCAGTCAAAACTCCTGGACAGCGGATACGTCTTCGCCGCTGCCAACGAAGCGTTCCTCAACTACATAGACCTGTCCACCATCCGGGCCATGGTCGCAGGGGATGCGGACCTTCCGCGGAAGAAGGGCGAGGCGGGGATATGCCTTTCGCAGATAAAAAGGCCTGTGATGACTGACGGGAATTTCCAGTGGGTGGTGGGCTCGGACCTGAGGGGGGAATGGGCATACCAGAGGCTCAACGCCACGCAGACCGACGGGCAGCTGGTGAGCGACGAGAAATACGTAAGGTACAACGACCTCATGTACGCCCAGGCATGGTGCGAGGTCTCGAAGGGGCTTGCGGCGGCCGCATCAGAAAACGGAACGCAAATCGATGAGGGCGCGTGGAAGGCAATGGCCGGGGAGAAGCTGGCGCTCGCGCGCTCCATGCCCAGGAGCGGCCCGGACACCCAGTTCAAGCTGGACGCGGCAGCCGCGTCCTACAACAACGGCAGGTATGGCGCTGCGATATATGATGCCATATACGTAATAATCATGGACGGCGCAGCCCAGGACGCCGGAGGCACTGATGCGAAGGAGGAGGCGGGAAAACTGCTGAACAGCAGCCGCACCTCGCTATGGGGAAGGATATACCAGTCCCAGGGCGCATTCCTGCACCAGGAAGGCGACGATGTGGGCGCATACAGGATACTTTCTTTCGCCAAGGCGCTTGATGAGAGCACCGATGCGATGAAGGCGGCGCTTCCGCAGGAAAAAGCGGAAAACGGGGGGCCGCAGGCGCAGGATGGCACGCTGCCCATGATATTGGCTGCGTTCGTGCTCACGGCTTCGGCCATCCTAATGTTTTTATTGTTGCTTATGCTAATACTTGGTCGTGG
>CAZYGF010000018.1:0-9068 GCA_964647575.1 Microcaldota archaeon | reverse complement strand
AGCGGTTCTTCGACGAGGAATACAACGACATACACATGCACCACTTCAACGATGCGATCCTGCCCATACTGAACTTCATAGGAGAGTACCAGCTCTACCTGGGCAAGGAGAAGAAGCAGGAGAACCTGCAGGAACTGCTCAGCAAGAACCGGCTCACAATCATATCGTTCGATCCGCACTTCTTCGGAAGGCGCATGATAAGCTTCCTCGCAGGCGCGGTGATAAACCAGATGTACATAATGGCCATAACAGGCAAGCTGCAGGAAAAGCCCACGCTGCTGGTGGTGGACGAGTTCCCGCGCGTGGAGACCAGGGTCACCAAGGACATCCTCGCAGAGACGAGGAAATTCAACCTCTTCGCGTGGCTCTCCTGCCAGTACCTGGGCCAGCTAAGCAAGGAAATGCTGGATGCCATCGTGTCCAACTCCCGCAACATCATCTGCTTCAAGGTGAACAGGCAGGATGCGACCATGCTCAGCTCCATCATGGAGATAAAGGTCGAGGAGTATTTCAAGAAGCACAGGGCGACGACGGAACTGGAGGAGTCCAAGAAGGAGATGTTCGTTCGGCTGCACCAGCGGGAGTGCATAGTGCGCCTGTTCGACGGCAACAAATACCTCCTGCCCATGAAGGTCAGGATAGTGGACGCTGCCAAATGGGGGCTCAGGGATGGCGTTGCCCCGCCTTACCAGCCGGCAGCCCGTCCGCCTGGCCAGCCTGCCTATCCTTCAGCCAGGGCTCCCCTGCCCGCTGACAGTGCCGAGTTCCCCCCGGCTTCCAGGAGCCTTTACCACAATGAAGCGCAGCCCAGAGGCAGGGAAGCAGGCGTAGGGGAAGGGGACAGGGAAGCGGATGGAAATGCAGATGGCGTGCAGGGGGAAGGCGCTGAGAAGGAGAAGCAGGAGCGGCCTGAACTGCCAGGGCCCATGGAGGAGCACGCCCTCCTCAGGGAAACCCCTGAGGTGATCTACCAGCTCGAGAAGGCCAAAATGGCGACAGCCAAGAACGGGACAGCCCAGCCCCCCCAGCCCGGCGCTTCCCCATCAGGCAAAAAGCCGAAAAGCAGCAAGAAAGGCTGATGCCGGCCTGGCTTGGGCTGCTATTTCCGGATACCCAGGCTGAAGATATCCAGATGCAGGCCCTTTTTGCTTTCCAGCTCATCTGCCATCTGCCCGACCAGTGCGCCCTTTATGGGCCGGTATCTGCCCGGCTCCAGCTCCGCATTGCCTATGGCGTGCCGCTTGCCCTTGGCGTTGAAGCAGAACATGCAGTCTGACAGCGCCTCTGAGTTGTGGCAGAACATCGAGTCCAGGCAGCTGGACGAGCTGTCCACCTCGAAGCACCTGCTCAGCCTGAGCGAATTGTAGCATTTCACGCAGAACTGGGATTCCACCACCCTGTAGCAGCCGAAAGTGTATTTCGAGTTCATGCTCATCGAGCCCAAGGCCGCGTATTCTGAATACGTGACGTCATATACCCTGTAACTGTTCGAGCCGTGGTGGATGACCGGGGACTTGATGTTGTTGCTGTTTTCGCCTTCGTTCCACTCGACTGTGAAGAATGCTATGTCCAACAACCCGTCGCGCATCTTTTCCAGGGAGCCGATGCTATCCTCATCCATCTTCCTTTTGCCGAGCTCCAGTGCCTCGTAGATTGAGACGGTTCTGTCTCTGGGGAACCTTGAAAGGCACGAGAATGACCGGTCATCAGGCAGGTATGCTTTGTGCCCGAAAGGCGATTCTATATACGCTATCGGCGGGATATTCGTCATCAGCCAATCCTCGTATTTTTCCAGCTTTCCGCTCTCACGGCCGAACATCACCCTGAACGCAGACGAGAACGCTTTCTCTATCGGCTGCATGCTGGTCTTCTCGTCTCTGGGGGACAGATTGAGAGTTCCAAGGCGCTCCGGTCCTCTTCCCTCTCCAGAGCCGTTCCTGCCCTCCCGTCCCCTGCCGCTTCCTGCAGCATCCGCCTCCTGCACCATCTCCATGACCGACGGGAATCGTTTCTTCGCTGCCAGTTCGTCCCTGACTTCGGAGAGCAGCTTGGCCTTCAATGCCGCGTACTTGTCCTTCGGAAGCTCCAGATTGCCTATGCAGTGCCTCTTGTTCCGCTGCGAGAACGAGAACATCGTATCCATGCACCCGGCCATGCTGTGGGAGAAGTACATGTCGCTGCTGTCGGTAACCATGGGACTATCCATAATCCTGCTGTTGTTGAAGCCGCCGACATGCCTTATTGCGAATTCTGTCTTTCCGCACCAGCCCGAGCCGAACACGTATTTGGAGTTGCTCCTGACCATGAACGACGAAGATACGTACTGCGACTCGCTGATGTCAGTGGAGCCCGAGACCGACTGGGAATCGACGACGATGTCGGACGATTCCACTCCGCTGGAATTGCCCTGCACCCTGTTGCCTGTGTATTCCCATTGCTCTGACACCGCCCGCACGATGGAGTCGATGTCCTTTATGTCGTTGATGCTCAACGGGCCGGCTTTCTTCTCCGTTATTTCCTCCATCGAGACGAATCTCGCGCCATCAGGATAGTGCGGGTTCGCGAGCGTGACATCCATGCCTGAAACGTGCGACTTCCTTTTCCCCACTGGCGGCAGGTACTCACCCAACCACTCCTCGTAGTCCTTCAGCTCGCCGACCTCGCCGCCGAGGACCACCCTGCATGTGCTCTTCCATGCCTTGTTCAGCGTATCGTAAAGTTGCTGGGATATCATGCGGGCACTACCTCCCGCCAATGTTGTATATGTCCAATTTCAAATCCTTTGCCTTTATCAGCTCGCTGCCTATGCCGCCGAGCACCAGGGTTTTTATCTGCCGGTATTTCTCAGGCGCCAGCGGCACGTTGCCTATTGCGAACCTCAGGTTCTTGGCGTTGAAGCAGAACATGCAGTCGTGCAGGTTCTCGACGTTGTGGCAGAAATAGCAGTCAGAGCAGCCCCTGCCCGAATCGACCTCAAAACACCTGCTGAGCTTGACCGACTGGTAGCAGTGGATGCAGTATGCCGAATCCAGGAGTATCCCGTTGCCGAAGACGTGGTCCGAGCTCCTGGGCCAGAAGTTGTATGCAGAGTCCTTTATCTGTACGCAGGGGGCGCAGCGGTAGACGTTGCTGCTGTATGCGTAGGCCATGCAGTCCCTGACGTTCTCGTTCGTGCCGTCGTGGAAGTCCAGCGAGATGTAGGCTATCCTGCCGACGAACTCATGGGCGTTCTCCATGGTGATATTCTCCACGCCCTCCTGCGGCTCCGAGGATTCAACCAGCACCAGCGCCTCGTCCTCGGTCACCGTGCGGTCTGCAGGGACGTCCATGTAATTGGCGTAATTGCCCACCCAGAACTTCCTGCCGCTTAGGACCGACTTCCTCTCCTCGCCGTGCGGTATGTGCCTGGCAAGCCAGCCCGAGTAACCCTCCAGGCCGCGCAATTCCGCGCCCAGCAGCAGCCTCGACGTCTGGGAAAACGCCTCTTCCATGGGCTCCAGGCTGGTCTTTTCGCCTCCGCCCGGCTTCAGCCTTCCGGCTACCGCTGCCCTGGCCACATCCGGTGCATGCCCGCTCTTCTTTATGATGTCAATGAGCGAAGGAAGCCTTTTCCTGGCTTTGAGGTCCGCGGCCATCTGCTCCAGCAGCCGCTTCTTTATCCCCAGGTAGCTCTCCCGGCCAAGGACGCGGTTGCCTATGGCGTATCTGGCTGACCTGAGGTTGAAGGAGAAGAAGCAGTCCGAGCAGTTGTTGAGGTTGAAGACGTAGTAGCAGTCCGCGCTGTTGGCGCACATCCAGAGCTCGAAGCAGCGTTTCGAGCGGTAGGTGTCGTTGCACCGTATCATGTAGGACGACTCGCCAGGGGCCGCGCAGCCGAAGACGCACTCGCAGAGCCTTGCCATGCTGCTGTAGGCGACGTATTTCGAATCCCCTATCTCTGACGAGCCATAGACGTAGAAGCTGTCCGACACGTTCGAGCTTTTGTCCACGTATTCCGAGTTGCCCAGGACCATGCCACCTGTGTAGCAGACGCGCTCCGAGACCGCGTCGACCAGCGAGTCCAGGTCCTTTATCTCGTTCAGGGAAAGGGGCGGGGCGTTCTTCCCGAAGCCGACCTCGTCGAAGCCCATCCGCTTCGAGTCCGGCCGGTATTCGTCGGACGCGAAAGTGACCTCCTTTCCCGAGATGCAGGATTTCCTTCCGAACACCCCGTCCGCCATGTCAGCGAGCCAGTCTTCGTAGCCGGACAGCTCTCCAATCTCCTCCCCGAAAACTATCCTGCATGCGGGTTTCCATGCCTTGTTGAGCGCTTCGTACGTCTGGGATGCCATGGGGCGCTACCTCCTGCCGATGCTGTATACGTCCCACTTCAGGCCCTTCGTCTTTTCCAGCTCGCTGCCTATGCCGGCAAGAATCACGGATTTCATCTGCCGGTATCTCTCAGGCGCCAGCGGCACGTTGCCTATTGCGAACCTCAGGTTCTTGGCGTTGAAGCAGAACATGCAGTCGCTCATCCCTTCGCAGTCGTGGCAGAACAGCAGGTCCCGGGAATTGGAGCAGCCGTCCACCTCGAAGCAGCGGTTCACGGCCGTGGAATTGTAGGCGTGGATGCAGAACGAGGAATGGGAAACGCCCTTGCAGCCGAACATGTTCTCGCTGTACAGCGTGTAGTTGGAATAGGCGACGTTTTTGACCTGCTGGTAGACGTCCTCGTTGTAGTATAGGTTCCGGCCGCCGCCTGCGCCGCTGCACTTCTCCACGTTCTCGTGTTCCTGGTACCTGAAATTCCCGCAATTGAACGACATCGGCCTGGTGTATTTCGCAAGCATGTCAGCCACGGTAGCATTTTTCACGTCGTCCGGGCCGAAAGGCGAGGAGGCGGCCCTGTCCATCTCGTCCATGGAGATGATTTTCGACGGGTTGAACGGCTTCTTGAGGTAGTTGAGGGATGGCGGGACCCAGACCTCCTTCCTGCTCAGGGCTGATTTCTCCATGTGCGGGAGCGGGACCCTCCTGCCGAGCCATTGCCCGTATTCCTCGACCCCCTGGAGCCCTGTGCCGAGCAGCAGTTTCGTGGTTTGGGTGAACGCGGTTTCCAGTTCCTTCATATCCATCACGCATTGAGGAAATCTATTATCGACAGGCCGAACTGCTTTTTGCCCTTCAGTTCCCCTGCGATCTCGCCGACGAGCTTGGCCTTGAGCCCGAGGTAGTCGTCCCGGCCGAGCTGCACGTTGCCGACAAGGTACCTCTTCGCACGCACGTGGAAAGTGAACATGCAGTCCGTGCAGTCCATGAGGTTGTAGGAGAAATAGCAGTCTGAACAGGCCACGGAAGCCGAGCATTCAAAGCAGCGGTTGAGGCTGTTGTTGTAGAAGCAGCGGACGATATGCGACGATTGCCCGCTGGAGGTCGAGCCGAAGGTGTGCTTGTTCTCGCGCAGGAGGTACGAGTAGGCCACGTATTCGCTGCGCACGACTATGGAGGAGTTCAGGACGCAGCTGCTGTCCACCACCGCATCTGAATGCTCCACCATCTGCGAATTGCCGAGCGTCTTGTTGCCGCTGTAGACGAACCGCTCTTTCAGGGTTTCGACCAGCGAATCGATGTCCTTTATCCTGTTTATGTCGAAAGGCTGGGCTGCGATCTTGGCGAACCCTGCCTGTTCCCGGTTGTAATCGAAAAACCTGGCTTTCCTGTCGTATTGCTCTGACGCCACCCACAGCTTCCTGCCCGAGAAGCAGGATTCCACGGTCTGGCCTATGGCCGCGTCCCTGAGGTAGGGCTCGTATTCGCTGAGCTCGCCCATGGGGCTGCCGAAAAGCACCGCCGTGGTGCCCTTCCACGCCTTGTTGACCGCGTCATATGCCTGGGACGTCATGCGATGTCCCTCCATCTCAGCCGCTTCCTGGGCCTGGGCGCGCCGATGCTGTATATGTCCCACTTCAGCTCCTTGTCCCGCTCCAGCTCGCCGGCTATCTGCCCGAGGAGCGCCTCCTTTATCCTCCGGTATTGCCCGGGCGGGAACTCCACGTTGCCGATGGCATACTTCTTCGCCTTGGTATTGAAGCAGAACATGCAGTCCTGGAGGTTCTCGCAGTTGTAGCAGAAATAGCAGGAGCTGCAGTCTGCGGAATCGCTGACCTCGAAGCAGCGGCTCAGGTTCTCGGAATTGAAGCACCTTATGCAGAAGCTGCAGGAGAACGCGTAATGGCAGCCGACGACGTATTCCGAATGCCTCGGCCAGAAGCTGTAGATGGCATACTTGCTCGTGGCCACAAGGGCGCTTCTGAAGCAGGCCGAGGAATCGAAATAGATTGCGCATTCACTCATCCGGCTGCAGGTGCCCATGACCGTGTCCGAGGTGGTTATGGAGATGCCCTTCAGCGTTTCCGCCGCATTCACAAGCGACAGGCCGCCTACCTGCTCTTCGGAGAGGTGCCTCTTCCCGGCCGTCCCGTAGGCCTCGTCCTTGGTGAGCAGCCTGTGCCTGATGGCCTCGTAAAACCCGAAGACAGGGAAATATGCCTGCTCCCCGCTCATGGCCGAGCTGGCCTTGGCCAGGCCTGCGATGCGGCTGGTGAGCCAGCCCTCGTAATCCCTGTATCCCGTGAGTTTCCTTCCCAGTACCACTGAGGTGACCGACTGGAAGGCCTTCTCGTATTCATCCATGCGTACCACCTATTATCTCGGCTATGGAGATGACTGACTTGTCGCGCTGCAGCGTGTCGCGTATCTCGGCGAGGAGCTTGTCCCTGAGCGCAACATAGGCGTCCTTCTGCAGCTGGAGGTTGCCTATGAGGAAATGCTGGCTTTGCTGGTTGAAGGAGAACATGCAGTCGCTGCAGTTCTCCAGGCTGGCCGAGAAATAGCAATCCGAGGCCACGTTGACGTGGATGGTCTCCATGCACCTGGCCATCCTGAAGTTCTCCTGCGTCTTTATGCAGAACTGGGCGTTGCCGCCCACCCCGCCGCCGAAGAAATATTCAGGGTATCTCATGGATGAGGAGTAGGCGACGTACTTGCCGTCATAGATGTCCTGGCATTCCAGCGCGTAGTTCGTGTTCACGACGCGGTGGGAACGGACCACGTTAGACGAATTGCCAAGCACTATGTTGCCGGCATAGCACGCCCTCTCTGATATGGCCTCCACCATGGAATCCATGTCCTTTATGCTGTTTATGTCCAGGGGCATGGCTGCGAGCCGCCTCTCGTATTCCGCGGCCTCGCTGTTGCCCAGGAAGCGCGCATCGCTGCCGAAGCGGCCGGACGAAACGGATACGTCCTCGCCTGAGATGGAGGACTTCCTGGTTTCCATCGGGTCCGTATACCTCTTCAGGTAGTCCCTGTAGTCCAGCAGGTCGCCGACCTCGTCCTTCAGGACGGCCTTGCACGTGGACTTCCAGGCCCTGTTGAGCGCCGCATACGTGTCGTCATCCGTCATGCTCCCTGCCTCCTGCCGATGCTGTATATGTCCCACTTCAGCTCCTTATTCCGCTCCAGCTCGCCGGCCATCTGGGCGAGTAGCGCCCCCTTCAGCTTCCTGTACTGCTCCGGCGGCAGCGGGCTGTTGCCTATGGCCGAATGGAGGTTCTTGGCGTTGAAGCAGAACATGCTGTCCCGCACGTTCTCGCAGTTGTGCGCGAAATATACGTCCGAGCAGTTGCTGCACCCGTCCGCCTCGAATGCGCGGGAGAGGTTCGTGGAATAGTATGCGTTGATGCAGAAATCGGAAAGGAACGCCAGCGCCGAGCCGAACATGTACTTCGAGTTCCTCGGCCAGTAGGAATAGGCGACGTTCTCGTTGAACGACGCTATGGGGCAGTGGTAGCAGTTCTGCGAGCTGTTCACGAGCGGCACCTCGATGAGGTTCCTGCACTCGCCGAGCCGCCCTTCCGAGCTGAAGTGCGCGATGCGGCCCACGGATTGCTTCAGCTTGCCGAACGATTCCAGGTCCGCGGGCCCGAGCCGGACGAGCTCGCCGACCTTCCAGCACTCGTCCTCGGTCACCAGCCTGTCCCTCAGGAAGAGGTTGAACGGCAGGTTCCTGCCGATGTGCATCGGCCGGCCGCTTACCGCGGATTTGGCCTTCTCTATGCCGGGCACGTGCCTCATGAGCCATTTCCCGTGGGAGCGGAAATCGTGCAGCGGCTTTCCGAACAGCAGGGCCGTGGTCTTCTGGAATGCCCCCTCAATGGGCTCCAGGTCGCCTTCTTCGCCGGCTGCGCCAGCCTCCAGTGCCCCCACCTTCCCGAAAGGGGCGCTCGACGCCACGATGTCCATGAGGGAAGGTAGCCTGCCGTCGCGCTCCAGCTCCTCCCTTATCTCGCCGAGCAGCTTGGCCTTGAGCGCGAGGTATTTCTCCTTCGGAAGCTCCAGGTTGCCTATGATGTTGTGCCTGTTCCTGACGCTGAACGAGAACATTGCGTCATTGGTGCCCTCCACGTAGGAGCTGAAGTAGCAGTCGCTGGAATCGTAGCAGTTCCATGCCTCCAGGCAGCGTGACTGCCTGTGCGTCTCGTAGACGCGGATGAGATGGGAGCAGCCATAGTCGCTTATGGTCGCGAAAAGGTATTTGCTGCCCCGGCAGAAGGAGCTGTATGCCACGTGCTGGCAGTCGTAGATGAAGTTCGAGTTGAGCACGTGGAAGGAGTTGTGGACGTCCGAGCTGCGCTCAACGTTGCTGGAATTGCCCAGGACCACGTTGCCGCAGTAGGCGAACCGTTCGCCTAGCGCCCCTACGATGGAGTCGATGTCCTTTATCTCATTGATATTGAGCGGCTCGAACTTCTGCCCGAAATCTATCTCCTCCAGCGAGAGGAACCTGGCGCCTGGGGCGTAGTCCGGCATGGCGCAGCACACCTCCTTGCCGGAAAGCGCTGATTTCTTCTTCAGCAGGGGCGCCATGTGCTCGCTGAGCCACGGTTCGTACCTCTCCAGCTCGCCGACCTCGTCGCCAAGGACCACCCTGCACGTGCTCTTCCATGCCTTGTTCAGTGCCTCGTAGGCCTGTGAGTCAGGAGGGTTATTCATGTCGTTATATTAGTTACAACCGTATATATATCGCC
>CAZYGF010000017.1:0-9117 GCA_964647575.1 Microcaldota archaeon | reverse complement strand
AGGCCGCCGCCCAGTTCAACGCGCTTCCCATGGACCGAACGCGGGCCTGAAGAGAGCAATCCGCTGACTGGCGCGTTGTCCCAGTTGCCTGGTATGAAGAGGCAGTTGGGCAGCGACCGTATTGCATCCTCTGCGAAGGAGCTGCTGTGCGAGAAGTCCCCGCAGCCGAACGCGTGGTCGTAGCCGGCGGCGATGGACTTCAGCGACTCCAGCGCAGCCTCGTCCCCATGGAGGTCTGAAAAAGCGAGAATCCGCATGGATTAGGAATGCGGCGAACATTTTTTTACGGTGACGGTCAGCCCTGCTCGTGCTGCGCCGGCGGCTTGGGGCTGTGCTTGTGCGGCGGGCCGGGCTGCTGCGGGACCGTGGCCGCCCCTGGCACCGGCTGCGGCTTGTTCTTCACGCGCTCGTATTCCTTCATTATCTCCTCGTAGCGGTCGTCGAACCTCTTCTTCAGCTCCGCGGTCAGGTCCCTCTTGGTGAACTCGTCTGCCTTCGCGGCAAGCGCGAGCTGGTTCGCCAGGGCGCGGGCAATCTTGCCGCGCACCGCCTTTGGCGATGCGGAAATCCGCGGGTGCTGGAATATTATGCCGTGCTTGGGCGGGTCTATCCTCTTGTTGCGCAGGTGCTTGAAGAGCGCCTTCTCCGCGCCGAGGACCTGGATGGTGCTCGCAGGGAGCAGCGCCAGCTTGTGCAGCGAGCCCACGTGCGAAACGAGCTTCGCGGCCACGTCGGCGCCGCCCACCGACGCCAGGTTCGGGCAGAGCTCAGTGGCGAGCTTCTGCTGGTATTTCTCATAGTCGGAGCGCAGCTTGCCGAGCGAGATTATGGTGCGCGCCAGCGAATGGCACTCCATGAGGTCCTCCTGGGAGAGCTTCGCGCCCAGGCTCGATTTCGCGGCGGCGGCCATCTCCGCAGCCCTCTTCACGCCAAGGACAGGGACGAGGTCCTCGTCCTTCATGTCCTCGCGGTTTATGGCAAGGACCGCCTTGCAGTAGAGGAGCTTGTCCTCGGTTTTCAGCTCCGGGAAGTATATGCCGTACCAGTCCTCGAGCCTCTCGCCCAGGAGGTTGATTATCTTGTCCAGGTCATCCATGGACTTGGTGACGCCGCCGAGCAGCATGTCCCTGCTGCGGAGGGCCTCCATCACGGTCTCGCGCGTGCGCTTCATGAACATCGCGCGCTTCGAGCCGAAGCCGCCCCGCTCGCCACCCCGCTCTCCGCGGCTGGAACTGCCGCCCCCGGAGCGCCCGCCGCCCCGCTGGAATTTGCCGTGTGGTTGCCTGTCCTGCATAAGTAGCACCTCTGATAGAGAATGCGCGATGGGTATTTTAAAACATGAGCCGCACAAGCTAAAGTCATGGAAGATGCCGAAAAGCTCACAAGGGACACCGTCAAGAACGGCGGCGTCCTTGCCATGCTCTACTTCGACATACATGCGAAGACCAAGGAGGCGCTGCAGGACCTCGCCAGGGGCTTCATAAACAGCGTGATACAGCGGCCGGGCGTGGTATTCGCCTATGGGGAGATAGAGGAGCCGGTGGACGGGGGCGAGGGCAAGAACTGGTCCAGCTCGATTTCAATCAAGGTGCTGACCAGCGATTTCGTCGCCCTGGGCAACCTGTGCATGGCCCACAGCCCGTTCACGGTGGAGATACTCAGGCCGGACGAGATAAAGCTCCAGCTGGCCGAGGCGCACGAGCTGCTCGGCAGCATGGCCGCGACCACCGCGGACTACAAGCGCTACATACTCACGAAGATAGCGAAGCCGGAGGAGCTCGCAGGCCTTGAGGACGCGCTGCGGAAGCGTGCCGAGATGGGCCACAGGATACGGACAGGGGCGAAAAAGAACGAAAAGGAGGGGGCATGAATGGAGCGCAGGTTCATCAGGAGCGGGATACCGGGATTTGACAAGGTCCTGGGGGGCGGCTTTTTGGAAGGGTCCATAGTCGCGGTGAGCGGGCCGACCGGCTCGGGCAAGAGCACCTTCGCCTCGCAGTTCGTCTACAACGGCGGGAGCGAATACGGCGAGCCCGGCCTCTACATATCCATAGAGGAGAGCAGGGCCGACTTCTTCTTCCACATGAGCGGGTTCGACTGGGACTTCGCGAAGCTGGAGAAGGAGAAGAAGTTCATACTGCTGGACTACCCGATACACGAGGTCGACCAGATACTCAACCAGTACGGCGCGGTCCAGGAGATAATAAACAGCACGAACGTGAAGCGCGTCGTGATAGACTCGGTCATGCCCATCGCGCTGTTTTTCCCGAGCGACGACGAGCGCAAGAAGGGGCTGCTCAAGCTCATGGAGAACATAAGGAAATGGAAGGTGACCACGATGCTGGTGAGCGAGGACCTCAAGGCCACGCAGCCCGGGGAGGTGCCGAACTCGCTCTACGGCATAGAGAGCTACAGCGACGGCTGGGTGAACCTGTCCTACAGGTATGACGAGTATGCCAGGGAGCGCACGCGCTACGTGGAAGTGCTCAAGATGAAGGGCGTCGCCCACTCCTCGAAGGCGTATCCGGCGCTCATAACGAACAGCGGGTTCGAGGTGCTGAGCGGGGAGGAGGAGCGCGCGGAGGAGAAGCCGGCCGCGAAGGCGCCTGTGAAACAGAAGCCCGCGGCCAAGCCGGCCATGAGGCACCTGTCCTTCAAGCTCGAGTCGGCGAAGTCGAAGATACTCAGGAAGTCGAAATAGAGCCCCAGACCGCCTTTTTCGCCCTGCTGCCCAGTTTTTCCAGGTCCTTATTGTATACTATTACCCTTTTTCCCATGGCTGCGAAACGCGCGACGGCCGCGTCGTCCGCCCCTTCCACGATCACGTCATGGAAGCCTTCGAGGCCGCCGGCGTAACCGCGCGGCACCTTCGCCACGAGGAGCTTCTTCTCACGGAATCCTGAGAGGGCCGGCTGGAGCGGCGGCTGCAGGACGACCCTGCATTTCAGCGAGAGCAGCTTATGCACGATCTCCTCCCTGGGCGCGCACTCCACTTCCACGTTGATGAAATAGGTGAGATGGTCGTAGATGTCCAGGTTGGACGAGTTGCCGGCCAGCGCGTCCTCGTCCACTATGTGGATGAGCCTGTGCCCCTCTTCCTTCATCCTCTTCGCGACGTCGATGGGCTTGCCCAGGAGCGTGAGCATGTCCTGCCTGAAGACCTGCTTGTGCTTGATTACGATGAGCGGGATTTGCAGCAAGCTACCTACCCTTGACTTTCGCTATGGCGGCTTCCAGCGTGAGGGCCTCCTCCTTGCCGCTCTGCATGTCGTGGAGCGTGACCTTCTTCTCCGATTCTTCGCGGCTGCCGACCACTGCTGCGAACCGTATGCCGAGCGCGTTCGCGTATTCGAACTGCTTGCGTATGTGGCGCTCGTTCAGGTCGGTCTCGCACGCTATCCCTGCCGCGCGGAATGCGGCGGCGACCTGCAGGGCGTACTTATACGATTCGTGCTTCACCGGGGCGACGAACACTGCGCTGTCTGTCTTTTTTGCCTCCTTCGATGCCTGCTTGTTCCGCTCTGATATCAGGGTGACGAGGCGTTCGATTCCTACGGAAATGCCCACGGCCGGCGCAGGCTGGCCGTACACGCCGAGCAGGTTATCATAGCGCCCGCCTGCCATCACGGTTCCGATGCCCTCGCTGAGTTTTACCTCGTATACGGGACCCGTGTAGTAGCCGAGCCCGCGGGCAAGGAAAAGGTCCACCTCGACCGGGAAGTCGCACAATGCGAGTATCTCCTCCAGCTCCCTTGCGCCATCAGGGCTGTATTCAGTCGCCAGGGCGAGCTTTGCCTTGTTGCCGCCCTTGACCTTCATGAGCTTCACCACTTCGTCGGACTTCTTCCCGAGTATCTCATTCAGGAGCCGGATGACCTCTGCATCGCCTATCTTGTCCAGCTTGTCCAGCACCCTGTAGACCTCGTCTCGCACCGACGGGTCCACGCCGAGCTTGGCGGCAACGCCGTCAAGGATTTTCCGGTTGTTCAGCATGATTTTCGGCTTGTCGAACCCGAACGCGACGCACAGGTCCTTTGCCAGCCTGAGGATTTCAGCCTCGCAGCGCATGGACGGGCTGCCGACAATGTCAACGTCAGCCTGGTAGAACTCGCGGAACCTGCCGCGCTGCGGCTCCTCCTTGCGCCATACGACGTCAATCGCATAGCGCTTGAATGGCTTCGGCGCATCCGTGGACGCGGCGTAGCGGGCGAGCGGCACGGTGAGGTCGAACCTCAGCCCGTATTCGTTGCCGTCTATTACGAATATCTGCTTGTCCACTTCCGGCCCTGCCTTTGCGCGGAGCGTGTCGAGGTATTCCAGCGCCGGGGTCTCCAGCGGCCTGTAGCCATAGGAACGGAACGCCGAGCGGATTTTCTCTATGACTTCCTCGCGGACGAACATCTCGTCGGGGCCGATGTCCCTCATGCCTTTCGGTGTGAGCTTGGCTGACATACGCTCATCCTATTGAAGCCAACATTTTAATCACGAATTGGTGCTGCCCCTTTGCCTTGCGGCGTTGGCGTGGGCTTCCAGGCCTTCGATGTCAGCGAACTCCCCGGCCAGCCCGGCAACGGCCTTCTGCTCCCAGTCGGTCATCACTTCCACGTATGTCCGGACAAGGAAATCATAGGCAGACAGGCCGGAGAGGAAACGGGCGGTTCCTCCGGTGGGGAGTATGTGGTTGCCTCCGCTCATGCCATAGTCCGCGAACGCCTCGCAGGTGTTGACGAACAGTGCCCCTGCATTTTTTATCCTGGAAACGATCTTTTCCGCGTCCTTCGCGAATATTTCCACGTGCTCCGGCGCGTAGTCGTTTGCCATCGCCACCGCCTCATCGATGTTTTTCGTCAATACGATTGCGCCGTAATCCCGGATGGACCTGGCGGCTGTTTCCTGCCTTTTCAGGCGCCTGCAAAGGCATTCCAGTTTTTCAGCCACCTGCCGTGCGACTGCCGCAGAGTCAGTGAGCAGGATGGCAGCCGAGGTTATCCCGTGCTCTGCCTGAGCCAGCAGGTCCGCTGCCACATATACGGGCTTGGCAGTTCCATCGGCAATCACCACGACTTCCGACGGCCCTGCGACCAGGTCGATTTTCACTATCCCGCCTGCGGAGACAATCTGCTTGGCTGCTGCCACGTATGCGTTGCCAGGCCCGCAGACCATGTCCGCCTTTTCCATCAGCCCAGGAAGCCCGTATGCCATGGCGGATATCGCCTGTGCGCCGCCAATCCGGTACACGTCAGCTATCCCAAGCCTGCCGACGAGGTACAGGATTGCCGGTGAAACGCCGGTTTCCTGCGGTGGTGTGCAGACGAGCAGGTCCTTCACGCCTGCTGCCCTGGCCGTCACTCCTGCCATGAGAAGGGATGACGGAAGCGGGGCGACGCCGCCGGGCACGTATATGCCGACGCGGGCCATCGGCCTTGGCCTGAACAGGACGAAGCCGTCGTTCACGCGCACCCTTGTTTCTGCCAGTGCGGTTTTGGCGATTTCAGACTGGACCTGGCCGACCCTCCCGAATGCCTCGTCCATGGCCCTTAGCTGCTCCGGTGTCAGCCGCTCACCGGCAGAGCGGATATCCGCCTGGCTCGCCTTCACGTCCTGCTTCGTAACCCGGATGCCGTCAACCTTGCTGGAATATCCTGCGACTGCGGCGAAACCGCGGGTCCTGACATCCTCGGTTATCAGCTTGGCGCGGTCAAAAACCTCCGGTGGTATGCCCGGCCGCTGCCTTTTCCTGAACTCCTGCGGCGTGGAAATACGGAGCATCAGCTGCACCCCTCTTTTCCAGCCTGTACTCGGACAGCGGGGATTGACGCATAGCGCTGGCCGTCCTTTCCGCCCGTCCTACCGCCCCACATCAGGCAATCCCCCCAGCACCTGGCCAGGCTCGAACTTGATTATGTTCCTTGCACCCAGAACCACCAGGCCCTGGCTTATCTTCGGCCAGTTGGCCTTGGGCACCAGCAGGCTGATCTGGCAGAATTTCTCGCCACCTACTATGGTCGGCTCATCCGCAAAGAGACCGTTCGAACGCGCATACTTCATCACGCCGGCAACGCTGTCACTGGACGCGTTCAACACCACGTAATATTTCCTGCTGCCCTCGACCACCCCGCCAAGCTGCCTTGAAAGCTCGTCTATCTTGCCTCTGAGCCAGGAATCGGTCAGCGCACCGGTCCGCGCATAAAGGCGTGCGCTTGAACTCCCGATTTCCTCTGTGGTTTCAAGGCGGTACCGGAGCAGGGTATTTCCCGACTGTGAGTTGTCCAAGACCAGGTTGGCGCCCTTGGCGACATAGCCTTCAGTAACCCCGTCGCTCCAATTCACTTTGACTTTCTCGTTATTGCCTGATAGCACCCTGGTCCGTACCAGCTCCATGGGCTGTTTGCGGCCGAAGAACTTCCTGTACGACCTGCTTGATGCCAGGGACGTTGCCGCAGTGCTCAGGTATTCGCTAAAGCACAGTATGTCTTTCCCGCTCCTGGCCATTGCGGCGATGAAAGCATCGAGGTTGGGGTATTTTTCGGATGACGTGAACGCCAGCCGCGTTTTGCCATACTCCAGGTCCAGCACCTCGATTATCTGCCTGCCGCCCCTCCCCTGCGTTTCGTTGACCCAGTCAGAGCCGACGATTGCAGCGTCCGCCATCCCCAGAATGAGTTCCGTTGGCGCGTTCTGCGGCCTGCAGAGTATGGGGCAGATATCCTTGTCGTTGACTATCGTCATGGGCTCAATTTCCTTGCCTGACTCATAGCCAAGTAGGTCGTACCCGGCCTTCTTCATCATCCCGCAGGTGTCCCCCCTGCCGGGCGTATTCAGGCTACCCTTGGGAAGCAGCAACCTGAGCGCTCGTTTCTGTAATCTCTCGTTCATCTGTTTCATCTTTGCCATCTTCTACACCTCCGTCAGGCTTCCAGACTTCAGGAAAACCTCGGCCATGTTCTGGGCTGCGAGCACGCCGGTCAGCACAGTGGCTTCGCCTTCGCTGAACCAACCCGAGGCATTGACTCCTCCCATCCCGCCCTCTCCCAGCACGTAACTGTCGCTGTAAGCGGCTGCTGAGATGCCCGGGTAGAAATTGAACCGCCAGGATACGAAATCCGGCTTGATTTGGATATTTTGTCCGGGCAGGTCCGGCCAGCGCCTGAGCAGGCTTTCAAGGGCTTTCAGGCCTTCCAGGGAGAAGGGGTAGCCTTTGAGGAGTTTTTTCGCTTCGGACAATGCATCACCGCGCGGCACCTCGGACAAATCCTGCAGCTGGCGGAGCAGGGGCACTGGGCCGATATCCTTCCCTTCCTCCGAAAGCCAAGCCACCCAGCTACCGCACTTGGGACACATGCTGGTGATGTTAAAAGTGCGGACGCATTTCAATTCGGTTATTTCTGGGTTTCGGCTCGCATCCAGCACCCCCTTGGCGATACGGGTATCGGAAACATAGACCGTCCCGCCCAGCTTGGCGGATGCCATAACCCGGGTGAGTAGGCCCACGAGGAGATCTTCCTGTACCGACTCCGATGGCATCGCCAGGAACTCATACTGAAGCAGTGCCGGTGCGGTCTGCCAGAAAGTCCTGCCCACGGCCCCGCGCGCGGAAGGGTTGGAACCCCGGAAGTCAGGTGGCTCGCATCTGACACGACTGAACCCCTTTGCTGCGAGATTCTCGCACATCAGGCCGCTTGCCCTTCTGAAGGCCGCTGCGCGTGCGCCGTCTTTTTCATCCTTGCGGGTGAAGTACACCGCCTTTCCATACGCTTTTCATTTCATTCATTTTCTACACCTCCATGTTTTTTTCTTTGATTTTTCCATATTCTTGCCATCCGACATCAGATTGTTGCTTTCCTCCGTTGAAGCAGCGCATTCTTCGCCGCAGGCGGCTTGACCTTGCCCTCGGACAGCACTCCGTCCCCTGCAATCGGATTGGCGATGCGCTTTGCTACCAGTTCTTCAAGGACTTTGCTGATGGCGTTCTGCAAACTTGTGGGGAGAATATCCTTCTTCCAGTTGACATAATCCCTAATGCCCGCCATGGCATTGTCTTCTGCCAAATATGCCGCAGCTTTGCGTACACTCTCGGGCAGACCTTCACTTTCACTTATGGAGATGAGGGTGGGATATCCTCCGCTTTCGGCAAACCTCTTGAACACCTTTATGGCTGTGGAGTCTATCGCATCTACCGCGGCTTTCCTTACGCTCTCGGGCAGTTTAGGGTTTTTGGACATTTTGATAGGGACATCGTACCACAGCAGTTCGGCACACCTCTTGATCATATCCATGCCGGCGGCTTTTCTCACGTCATCTGGCAGATTTGGGTTTTCGGATATTTCGATGAAATAGCCATACCACCCATTTTCAACGCTCTCCATAGCCGTGGCGTATATCCCAGCTGCTACGGCTTTCCTCACGCTGTCGGGCAGGTCGGTACCTTTGGAGATTTCGATGAGCCGCCTGTAATCTTTATCCTCGGCATACGTCTCAACCAGCTTCATAGCTACGGATTCTATCAGATCAGCCGCAGCTTTGCGTATGCTATCGGGCAGGCGATTGTCTTTGGACAGTTTGGTGAGCCCAGCATAATCTCCACGATTGACACACGCCTTAACTTCGTTCAGGCCTAATTCTTCAAGAAGTCGGACCGACCCCTCAATCAGTCTGCCCGCGCTGGGCACCGCTATGGTCACTTCATCCGTGAAGTAAACCCCGTTCCACCTGTTTTTCCATTTTTTTCATTTTCTACACCTCCATGTTTTTTCTTTGTTTTTTACATAGCTCCCGTTTCGGGAGAATGCACATGATTCGGCGTTTTCCGGCGCTTTCGCTAGTGTTATGGTAACCGAGCTGCCGGTCGCGGAGCCGATGCTAAAGAGAAGTTTTTCGCACGGTTTTATTCCGATGGCGTCGCGGATTTCCAGAGGTAAGACTAGTCGGCCCTTCTTATCGAGCCGGATGAAGCAAATCCCTTCCTATGAAGGACACCTCTTCCTTGTTCACCATCATTGACACCTTTATTGACACAAGTATTGTATCTTTCCCACTATTTAATTGTTTGTAACGGAAAAGCAGGCGGGGAGAATAATTAGCCCCGAGCGGATTCGAACCGCTGTCAAAAGGTCCAGA
>CAZYGF010000016.1:0-9182 GCA_964647575.1 Microcaldota archaeon | reverse complement strand
ATGGTGCGGCCTATTTCGCCTCTGAGATGAAGCAGCTCGTCCGGTTCATGGATATCAGCGAGGTCCTGCCTGTCCCGCCGGGGCATTATGTGAAGGATGGCAGGGTGACGAAATACTCGGAATTGACTGGGAGAAAACCGGCAGCCCGCCAAAGCCCGGCGGAAATGGCCGGCAAAGTCCGGGCGCTGCTGCATGAGGCGGTGAGGAAACGGGTGCAGACCGACCTTCCGGTTGCGGTTTTTTTGAGCGGAGGGCTGGACAGCACGGCAGTGCTCGCGCTGGCCCTGAAATACCACGGGAACGTCACCGCCCTGATAGCAGGCAGGGCGGGCTCTACGGACCTCTATCACGCTAAAAAGTACTGCAAAGAGTTTGGCGTGCCATACAAGACGATAGAGCCGCCTCCGGAAGAAGAACTGCAGACTGAAGTAGAGCGGATAATCTACATCACGGAAACGTTCGAGCCGAATGTGATAAGGAATTCTGCCATCTCCTTCCATATCTCGAAGCTCGGCGCCGGCTTCAGGGTCATCCTATGCGGCGAAGGGGCGGATGAGCTGTTCGCAGGCTACCCTGAATTCGAACGGCTGGACGGGAAGGGGATGAAAAATCTCGAGGTGGAGCTCCTTGCCGACCTACACCGGACGCAGTGCCAAAGGGTGGACCGCACCTCGATGCATTTCACAGAGGAAGTCCGCATGCCTTTCCTGGACACCGCGCTGGTGGATTATGCGCTGGGGATTCCCGCCAGCTGCAAGGTAAAAGACGGCATAAGCAAATGGATTCTCAGGAAAGCCATGGAAGCCGAGCTGCCGGCCTATATCTGCTGGAGGCGGAAGACCGTGCTGGTGGAAGGCGCCGGCTACAAAGGCAACGACCCCCATGCAGGCATGTTCGACGCGTTCATCAACGCCAGGATGAGCGACCGGGAATTCGAGAGCGTAAAGAGCGGATTCCCGGAGTGGAACATCCGGACAAAGGAGGAAGCGTATTATTTCCGGATTTTCAGGAAATTCCAATACGACAAGGGCAGGTTCGCGCAGGAGAGGCCGCGGGTCAACCGCGTGCGCAGCCTGAACGACGATGTCCTCAGGGTGCTGGGTTCGCGCAGATTCAACAGGTATGCGCCATATAAGCTCGAAGAAGCGGATACGGCCAGGCCGAAGTTCGTGATGCTGTGGGGGGCCCTCGGAAAGGCGATGGCCGACGCCCGCGACATTGAAGCGGTGGAGTTCCTGAAGGCGTTCCTGAGGGACGTGGAGGCGGCAGCTTCCGCAAAGCCCGGAATCACCGTGCTGCTCGCAGACAGCCATGCGAAGATGAATGCAATCAATCCTCTTGCCGCATATACCTATCTGCAGAATGTCAAGGAGCTGCTGGAGCGGAGCGGTTTCAAAACGGCCTATCTGAGCTGCCTTTGGAAGAGCTGGGGGCTGGAGCCGGAGGAGATACGCCAAAAGGCAGCGACCGTTGAAATGGCAAATCCAGCCCTCTCAGAACGGCTCAGGCGCTCCTCCCAACGGCATTATAACGGCGATCCGGAAGAAGGCCGCATGATTTATTACGCAATGCGGCTCCTCGAAAAGGAGCACCTGGAGTGCGAGTTTGACGGCTCCATCTTCCTCACTTACAACGGCCCGATGCTACGGGAAATCCTGCCTGATATGCCGACCCTCCACCTGCGCTCGAAAAAAGGTTCCTCGGAGCCGCCCTGGACCCCTCGCTAGTGGCTGTGCTTCTTTTTCCTGTGCTCGAGCAGGTGGCACGTCTTCTGGCTCTGGCACGAGCATCCGGACGGCTCCAGCTGCACGGTGACGTGCGAGATGCCGAACCCGTGGTGCAGCTTCCCCTCGATTTCCAGCGAGAGCGCCCGCCCCTTGACGAGTTCCATGTTGTCCGTCTCCACATGCATCATGGCGAACACGAATTCGGAGCAGGTGCGCCACACGTGCACATCGTGCACGCCCCTCACGCCTTTTACCGACCTGACCGCGGCCCTTATCCTTTCCACGTCAGCGCCGTAGGGCGCGGATTCCAGAAGTATGGAGAGCGAGCTCCGCAGGATATTGTAGGCGCTGAACATTATCAGGCCTGATATGAGCAGGCTGACCGCGATGTCTATGACATATTGCCCGGTCAGCATTATGGCCACCGCGCCGATTATCACGCCCACCGAAGAGAGCGCATCGCCTGCTGCGTGCATGAACGCGCTGCGCACGTTGAGGTTCTCCTCGTGCTGCAGGTGGTACGCCACGTAGATGTTGCCGGCGAGGCCTACCAGCGACGTGATGAGCATGGGCAGGCCGTTTATGGTGTAGCCGGTGCCGAAGCGCTGGAACGCCTCGTATGCGATGAGCAGCGCCATGGCGACCAGCAGCAGGCCGTTGAACGCGGCCGCGAAGACCTCCACCCTGTGAAAGCCGAAAGTCCTGCGCGACGTGGGCGTGCGCGTAGCGAGCCAGAGCGCCGTGAGCGATGCGCCGATGGCTATCACATCGGAGAACACATGGGCACTGTCGCCCAGGAGCGCAAGGCTGTTGGAGTAGTGCCAGCCCGCGAGCTGCACAACGAGCACCAGGGACGTCACCAGGAACGCCCTGCCAAGCTCCCTTACGCCGCCTTCCATGGCATCACAGGCCTTCGCTGTACCTGCGGGCAAGCGCTGTGTACTTCGCCATCCTCTCCCGGCTCTCCCTGTTCTTCGCCTGGGACCATTCTATGGCCGCTATCTTGGCGCGCACGTTCGCCCTGTAGCATTTGTACAGGCCCAGCAGGCCCAGGAGCCCGCTGTCGCCGGTCCGTGCCACATATTCCTTGACGAAAACGTCAGCCAGGTCCTCCCTGCCGTGCGCGTCCAGGTCCATGGCCATGAACGCGATTTCGCTGGCCACGTCAACGCAGCGGAACTCCTTGTTGAACTCTATGCAGTCTATTATCACGATGTCCCTGCCCTGGATGAAGATGTTGCCCGAGTGCAGGTCGCCGTGGCAGTCCCTGACCCTGCCGTCCCTCATCCGCTCGTGGAAGAGGCTCTCGTTCCTCTCTATGAACCTCGCGGACCTGCCGAGGATGTGGTCCACGTCGTTCCCCATGCCGCAGGCCTCCTCTATGGCGCTCCGGAAATTGAGCAGGTCTGCTATCTGCCTGCCTATCATGTCAGGGGTGTTGTAGCCCTGGACGGCCTCGATGCGGTCGTGGAACGCGGCAATGATCGCCGCCAGCTTCCTGACATGCGATTCATCTACCTTCCCCTCGTCCAGCAGGCGGCTCATCATCTGCGCCTGGTCAAGCCGCTTCATCTTCACCGCATAGTCCAGCGCCGGGCCATGGCCGATGGCCAGCCCGTCGCCTTCCCTGCATATGCCCACCACGCCGAGGTAGATGTCCGGCGCCAGCCTGCGGTTGAGCCGCACCTCCTCCTCGCAGAAGAACTTCCTTTTTTCCAGCGTGGAGAAATCCAGGAACGTGAACTTCACCGGCTTCTTTATCTTGTAGGCGTAATCGGCCAGCAGGATCCAGGAGATGTGGGTCTCCATGACCTCCGCATGCATGCCATGCGCCAGGGCCCTGACCTGTTCGCCGTCCATCCTCTCGCCGCCTATGAACCGCTCCACGGTGGCTACCTGCGCCTCCAGCGGCAGGCCGCAATCCACCACCGCATGTTTCGCCGTCAGCGGCTCGAACTCGTCCTTGATCCTGAGATAAATGGAAAAATCCGCGTCGCTCCCGCCCCGTTCCCCGCTCCCGGACATGCGGTCCATGACCTCCGCCTCGCTGAGCTGGCACAGGACGAAATGCGCCTTCGTACCTGCCTTCTCCGCCGCCTCCACCAGCCTGCTGCGCAGCGACCTGCGGTAGAAGGTGGCGTCTGCTATGACGCTCTTCCCCCCTTCCAGGAGTTCGGCCACCCGTGCCACCAGCTCCTCGTATACCCTGGCCTTCTCTTCCGGCCTGTAGGTCGGCCTGGCCATCATCTCCTTCCTTATGAGGTCGCTGCTGATATGCACTGCCGAGAAGCGTTTAGCGAGCGCTTTGGCCAGCGTGGTCTTGCCGGTGCCCGGCAGCCCGCAGACTATTATGAGCATGATTTCTAATAAGCCGGATGCCTTTATATGCGCAACTCTTACCCTGGCCGCCTACACCTATCATTTATATTTTTCCCCTCCCTATCCCCAGCATGCTGAAATTCGACCTGATAGTCATAGGCGCAGGCTCAGGCCTGGACGTCATGAGCGCCGCAGCTGCCAAGGGCATGAAAGTGGCGCTCGTCGAGGAAGGGCCCCTGGGCGGCACCTGCCTGAACCGCGGCTGCATACCAACGAAGATACTCATCCATTCGGCGGACGTGATGCAGACGATAAAGCGCGCGGGCGAGTTCGGGATAAAAACCGGCACCGTGTCGGTGGATTTCAAAAAAGTCATGGCACGTGCGCGCATCGTGGACAAGGACGCGCAGGAAATCGAGCAGAGCCTGAAAAAGGCGAAGAACGTCACGCTGTTCAGGGGGCGCGGCGTGTTCACCGGCCAGAAAACCCTGAACGTCGGCAAAGAAACGCTCACAGCGGAGAAGATCGTCATCGCCGCAGGCACGCGGCCTTCGCTCCCGCCCATAGCCGGGCTGGAAAATGCCCCGTACATGACCAGCGACCAGGCGCTGAGGCTGGAAAAGCTGCCGAAAAAGCTCATCATAATCGGCGGAGGCTACATCGCATGCGAGCTGGCGCATTTCTTCGGCTCCATGGGCTCTGAAATCGTGATACTCCAGCGGAACATCCGGCTGCTTCCTGACGAGGACGAGGAGATATCGCAGAAATTCACGGAATTGTTCTCAAAACAGTACGACGTCTGGCTGAAATTCACGGCCAAGTCCGTCGAGAAGAAGGCAGGCGGCATCGTGGTTTACGGCGCGGATGGCGCAAGCGTTTCCGGAACAGACCTGCTCATAGCCACTGGCCGCACCCCCAATTCCGACATCCTTGGCGTGGCAAAAACAGGCGTGAAGACGAACAGCGCCGGATACGTGGAAGCCAACGAGTTCATGGAGACGAACGTGCCCGGCATATGGGCGTTCGGGGACATCGCCGGGAAGTATCTCTTCAAGCACTCGGCGAACCTGGAGGCGGAATACGTGACGCTGTCCGTCGTCTCCGGCCACAGGCACCCGGTGGATTACACCGCCATGCCGCACGCGGTGTTCTCCAACCCGCAGGTCGCAGGCGTCGGCGCCACTGAGCAGGAGCTCACCGAGAAGAAGGCCGATTTCCTGGTTGGCCGCTACAAATACGCCGATACCGGCATGGGGGAGGCGCTGGCAGAGAAGGACGGCTTCGTCAAGTTCCTGGCGGATTACGACGGCAAAATCCTGGGCTGCCACATCATCGGGCCGGACGCCTCAACCCTCCTGCACGAAGTCCTCGTAGCAATGAAGGCAGGCCATGGCACCATAGACGACATCGTGAACACGGTCCATATCCACCCTGCTCTCAGCGAAGTCGTCCAGCGTGGAGCAGGGTCTGTATGAGAAGGCTGGCGCTACTGGTCCTGTTAATCTGCATTGCCGGCTGCATCAGCAACCCGCCAGCGCAACCAGCCCCGAACGCATCCCATCCGGCCACGCCCCCGCCGCCTAACACATCCACGCAGGCCGTCCAGCCCTCCAACATCACAATCGCCTCGTTCAACATCCAGGTCTTCGGCGAGTCCAAGCGCTCCAAGCCCGAAGTGATGTCCGTCCTCGCATCCATAGCCCGCACGTTCGACGTCATGGCCATAGAAGAATTGCGCGACGACACGGAAACGACCCTCCCGTTCTATCTCGGGCAGATCAACTCACTGCCCGGCCCTGCCTACGGCGCAGTCATGAGCCCGCGCCTTGGCCGCACCGCAAGCAAGGAGAACTACGCCTTCATATTCAACACAGCCACCGTCAGCCTGGTCCCGGGCAGCAATTACACGTTCATGGACCCCCCGGCCGGCTCTTCCACTGACCTTTTCCAGCGCGAGCCGTTCATCGCGAGGTTCAACACCACCGGCGGATTCGATTTCGTGCTCCTGGTGCTGCACAGCGAGCCCGACAGGACGCCCCAGGAGCTCGGTGCGCTCATCGCGGTCATCGACGATGCAAGGGCGCACTTCCCGGACGAGACGGACTTCATAATGCTCGGCGACATGAATGCCGACTGCACCTACCTTTCGGCAGCCGAGAAATCCGCGCTCGCGCTCCGCAACTCGTCATTCACCTGGGTGGTGCCGGATACCGCTGACACGACCACGAAGAACACGGACTGCGCCTATGACAGGATGATACTGACCGGGGGCGCAGCGTCGCATTTCACAGGCCAGTGGGGCATCCTGCGCTTCGACCAGCTCTACGGGCTGAACCAGAACGAGACCAAGGACGTGTCTGACCATTACCCCGTCTGGGCCGAGTTCAGGAACGGCTGAGCCCAGGATATTAAATGATTATGCAGGAATCTATCTGCCCCCAATGCGGAGCATGAACATGAGGAACACCGCAATAATCATCCTGCTGGCGATATTCGTGATGGCAGTGGTTTACACTGTGACGAACCAGGCCCCTGCCAAGCCGCCCATCCCTGCCCCGCTGCCGCTGTCCATCCCGTTCACGCAGCCCCCCATAAGCCTTCCGCCATTGCCGCTCAACCTGACCAACGCCTCGTTCCTCACCGGAAGCAGCTGAGCCGCACCATTAATTGCGCATGAACATATTCCAGCCCTGCGGGGCAGATGACAGCATGGACTCCGTAACGCTGCAGATGAGCTGCAAGGACAAGAAAGGCATAATCGCAGGCGTCACCAGCTTCATCCACGGGAACTCGGGCAACATCATCGTGCTCGACGAGTTCGTGGACCCCGGCACCAGGCGGTTCTTCATGCGCGTTGAATGGAGCACCGAGGGCTTCCGCATCAAACGCAGCGGCCTGCGCCGCGAAATCGGCGCGCTCATGGGAAAGATGGGGCTTGATGCGGGCTGGGAGCTCTTCTTCTCCGGCAACAGGCCGCGCATGGCGATATTCGTATCGAAATACGACCACTGCATCTATGAGCTCCTGCTGAAGCACAGGATGGGGGAGCTGAAGTGCGACATCCCGCTGATAATAAGCAACCACCCTGACCTCGCCTACATCGGGAAGACCTTCGGCATCCCCTTCGAATGCGTCGAGGTGACGAAAGAGAACAGGCGCAGGAAGGAGCTGGAAGAGCTGGCGCTGCTGAAAAAATACGACGTCGATTTCATCGTGCTCGCCAGGTACATGCAGGTCCTGAGCCCGGATTTCATATCGAAATACGAGAACAAGGTGATAAACATCCACCACTCCTTCCTCCCGGCGTTCGAAGGGGCGGACCCCTACCGGCGCGCGTTCGAGCGCGGCGTGAAGATAATCGGCGCCACGGCGCATTTCGCCACCAGCGGCCTTGACAAGGGGCCGATCATCCAGCAGGGCGTCTCTGAAGTATCACACAAGGAAACGGTCGATGACCTGATGGTGAAGGGCAGGGAGATAGAAAGGAAGGTCCTGGCCGACGCCGTCAAGCTGTTCATAGAGCACCGCATCTTCGTGTGCGGCAACCGGACCATCATACTGTCGTAAAAGCAGGAAATCCCGTCGGCCTAAAATCAAAAAGAATAACTCGTCATTTATTGAAGGTGGCATAAGGCCAGGTCGTTCCCAAAATCCGCATCAGACCTCTTATAAATCTTACTTGGTTCTCTCTATCATGAAAAATAGTATCGCCCTATTCCTGATTTTATCTGTATTTATACAATCCGTATCTGCGATTCTTTGTATTCCAACGGTGCATTCCCCCTCTCTTGAAATTGTAGTGCGCGATTATGGTACAAGCGAAGGATGGAAGGAACTGCCAGTTCAAATACTTGATTTATATAGCTACCAGAGCATCTACAACCACACTAGGATTTATTTTGGGGGTTATAACGGTTCAGATTTTTGTTCCTCGGAGTGCTATCACGTTTATCCGGAACAATTCGAGGCCTATTTTGTCGTTGTAGGTGAAACCGCTGGCGAGTATGATGTACTCTGGAGCGGCTACATGCATGATGGCAACCTGAGTCGTATCATCACTTCTGAGGGCAGGTCTTTCCAATTTATCCCGCAGCAATTCACTTCTATTGTAACCTGTAATAAAGTTGAAGAAGAATCATACTGCTCAGATATGACCGAATATAACCTCTGCTCCGTCACAAAACCATATCGTTGTGTTCTGAATGATACCAACTTCTACCTAAAGTATGACCCACGTGCGTGCGGTGCGGCCCCTTGGGACACATATGCCGAAGGTTGTCTAAGCGGAGGTAGCAAATCTTACTGCGATGGATATACGAATACTGCCGTTTATATGTCGTGTATAAACGAAAAATGGGTTCTGACTAATAAAACCGATTGTGATTCGGTTAATGGCACGTGCATACTGCCCGCTGATGGTCTGCCCCAGTGTTATGTGCGAAATGTTACATTGAACTGCAGTGACGGAACTACAAAAGCAGCCTGTTCGGTCATTAAGCCGAAATATTGCACTGACGTGGGCATACTAATAGATGATCCTAAAATCTGCGGGTGCCCATCAAATGCCTATTTTGAACCGACGATGCTTAGCTGCGTTTACATAAAATGCACTGACGAAACCACCGTTGGAACCTGCTCACAAACGCGGCCATATTATTGTTCGAGCGACGGAGTTCTTGTGGAGAAATCTTCAAGTTGCGGATGCCCTCAGGGGCTTAATGCAGTAAATGAAACATGCATTACGCCTCCAGCTCCACAAGAGAACCGCACTATCTCAGTAACCAACGAAACCAACCAGTCAAACATGAGCGCAAATCAAACTCCATCTTCAAATGAAACACAACCGAAACTGCCTCCTCAAGGCAATATTTCACCATCCTCCAATGAAACCAGTGCGGCAACGTCCTCAGGAAATCAAGAAATCTCCAAGGGTTTGTTGTATGGAGGAGTTATTGTGGCGCTGATAATTATTGCCGTATACCTATATCTCAGGCTCCCGCAGCGCAAGCACAAGTAATGTGATGCCAACTCCAGTCCAACAACAGCTCAGAAGTGGATGACGGATTTCGTAAAAAAGAATGAAATCCCGTCGGCCTGATTTGAACAAGCAACCGCCCCGTATCTACTCGTTAAAAG
>CAZYGF010000015.1:0-9417 GCA_964647575.1 Microcaldota archaeon | reverse complement strand
CGTGGAGTTCCATGCTTAGCAGATATGGCGAGGCGCTTTTAAACCATTTTGCGGAGATACTCCCATGGATGGTGAAGACCTCGTGGTCAGCCGGCCGGCCCCGGTGGCTGCCGTGATGGCGCTGAACACCGCAGCGGAGCTGCTGGAATCAGCCGCGGAGGAGTTCGCCAGGGAGGATTACCCCTCGTCGTTCATGGACGCGCGCAATTCCATGCGCCTCGCATCCTCGGCCCTGCTGCTGAGGGACGGGTACGTGGGCGTCACCCTCGAGGCCACCACGTCCTACCTGGAGGCCAGGTATGCCGGGATGGTGCCTGTGGAGACCTGGAAGGAGCTGGAGACCGCGTTCCCCGGAGAGACGGCAGGCATAATGAGCAGGTTCCTGGGCACGCTGGGAAGGAATAAAAAAATAGACAGGGAAAGCACAGAGCAGGCGCTGGCGGCGGCGAACGATTTCCTCCGTTCCGTCAGGGCGATATTAGGGGTGCGATGAATGAAACGCGCGTTTATCCTGCTTGCCCTGCTCCTGCTGGGCTGCACAGCTGAGCGCGGCAGCGCCAACGTCACTGAGAATGCCACAGGCAACGTCACGCTCAATGCCACCAACGCCACTGCAGCCAACGGCACTTCCGGCTATGCCCGCTTCACCGCCCCGTCGTTCAGTTTCAACTACCCTGCCAGCATGGCGGTGGAGAACGCCACCGGCAACGCCAGCGGCATCTTCACAGGCAGGCACCAGCTGGCAGAGCGCACCGGGGAGGTGCTGGCCGTGGTCTACCTCAACACATCCGCGACCTACGGCTCCAATGCCGACAGCATATTCCAGATAGATCCGACCCTCGCAGCCAACGGCTTCCTCGAGAAGGACAAGGCCAACGACTCGGCCGGCTTCCTCAACAACGCGGCTGGGATAGGCGAGACGCGCAACTTCGCGGCCGGAAGGGACGTGTTCATAGCCGAGGCGCCGTTCGAGATGAGGTTCACCTCGGGCACCACCTACAGCGGCTATGCCCTGAGCATCTACGTGCCTGCGCGCTCGCTGCAGGTCAAGGTGCGCATACTCGCGCTCGACCCTGATGTCGCCAAGCAGATGAGGGACGGGTTCGTGCTGAGCTTCAGGGTCGAGTGACGCCGTCCGCCTTCTTTGCGCCAGGATTCGCCATAAGGAGCGTGTCCGGTACCGGCTTATCTCACGGAATAGAACAGCACGGCTATTATCGCGTACATTATGACGAGCTGCGCGCCCTCGAACCAGTTGCATTTCCCGTCCGTGGTTATCTCGTTCACTATCAGCACCGCCGCGAACACTGCTATCACCTCGAACGGCGTGAAGACCAGATCCATGGGCTGGCCCATGAGGAGGCCTGCTATGACGGCCACCGGTGCGACGAACATCGCTATCTGCAGGCTGGAGCCGACCGTGACATTTACGCTCAGGTCGAGGTTGTTCTTCAGGGCGAAGAAGATGGCCGCCATGTGCTCCGCCGCATTGCCGATTATCGCGACTATTATCGCGCCTATGAACAGCTCGGTCAGGCCGAAAGTCTTCGCCACCTGCTCTATCTGGCCCACGAACACCTCGCTGACGAGCATGAGCAGCAGAGTGGACGCGGCCAGCACGCCTATGGCGAAGTTCCTGCTCCAGTGCGCCTTCCCGTTCCCGTCGTGCCCAGGATTCCGGAAAAGGTAGCTGTGCGTCTTCAGCGAGAAGACCATGCTCAGGACATATGCGGAGATGAGCATGGCCGCGACCGCGAGGCTGAGCACCATCTCGTCGTTCCCCCTGTGCTCCGTGGGGACGAAGTGGAACATGCTCGGTATCATCATGCTCATGAACGCGATGAGTAGCATGGTGGAGTTCATTCCGGAGAGCTGCGTGGAGAGCTTCTGTTCCCGGTATTTCACCCCGCCGAAGAATATGCTGAGCCCGAATACGAAGAGGAGGTTGCCTATTATGCTGCCGGTGAGCGACGCCTTGACGAGCTCTATCAGCCCCTTGTTTATGGCAAGGAGTATGATGATGAGCTCTGCCGCGTTGCCGAATGTGGCGTTGAGCAGGCCGCCCACGTGGCCTCCGTAGATTTTGGCCAGCTCCTCGGTGGCCTCGCCCATCTTCGCGGCGAGGGGCAGTATGGCGAGGAGCGATACGACGAAAAGCACCGTGCTGCCCGCCGCGCCGGTATAGCTGAGGGCTAGCGCCAGCGGTATGAAAACGAACAGCAGGTCCATTATCCGCATGGTGCTATTTCATTTGCGACAGGCTATAAACGCTGCGGGCGGTCCCGCCGCATATCACTCTGGCTGGCGGGGGAATGGCCGTGGTCGTTGCTCCCGAACACCCTGCCTTCCGAGGTGCGCAGCACATCATGCGAGAGTTTCATGCATCCACCATATTTCATTCCCGCCCGGCCCAGTGCGGCATCGGCTGGCTCGGCCCTGGTGTGGGTGGCGGCGAACCAGGACTTACATGTGGCCCCTTCTCATACAGATACTCTTCGTAAGCGGCATCATGTTCATGTCCTAGTTCTACAAAGCGCCTGATGAGTTCGATGGAATCCTGCCTCCGCGAGTGGCCATCGGGCAGTTTCGCTTTTTCATATTCCTTCAGGGCGTTTTCATACCTTTTTTCTGAGCAATATCCATCATTATGCTCATGCGTGCGACCTCTCTTGTCCTTCCAGAAGCGGTAACGCTCAGTGCTCTCATGACGCTCAAGGGCGTCAACTATGCGCTGGTTGGTACGTTCCACCCGGCTGGCTATGATCGGGCGCAATAGCAGCGAATCATCCTGCCGTTTCCTCTCCTCCGGGAGCATCAGATCTGCCGTGTTGAGGATGCTGTGTATGAACGCGCCGCGCCATCGCACCGCATCCAGGTGGTGATCAGGGGTCTTCGCATATTCGACCGCTTTGATGAGCTCTGCAGAATCCCGGCTCATAATGGCCGCCTTCGTCTCTGCTGCTATGCTGCCAAATGCAGCCGCATCCCCAATGATGCGGCGGAGCATGACAGAATCCTTCGCCCGCCGTCCGTTGCCGAGGTCTTCGCCTTCGGGACTGCCGACATACCTACTTCCTCTACAGTCCCAAGGCCAGCCATCCTCCGGCCAGTAATCGTGATTGCCTAAGTACGCCAACTCCCATGGCCATCTAGCTTCCGGTCGTGGATACCACTTGTAGCTGCCGTTGGTGCTGTATTCCTCCAGTGCTTTATGCACAAGAGAATCCCGGCCGTTGTGCCCGTCTTTTCTGTTTAATATGGCCTCCAGGTATGCGGCAATCCTGCCCAGGCTTACGCTATCCACTTCCCGACGGCAAGATTCGCAGCGCCTGCTTTCCACTGCGGCTTCGCGTGCTTTCTGGAGATGGTTGAGCTGCATTATGCCTGCCGCAGCAAGCCCGCTAAAAATAGTAGCCGCAAGTACAATGCCGGCTGCCTTCAGCTTCCTGAACGGCCGCTTCTGTGCGCCTTCCGGCCCGTGCGGCACTTGCGCGTTGTCAAAGAGTTTCATGTTTCGTGTCCCCGCCTTCGGAAACATGTTGTAGGATATGTATTTTAATCCCTGCGCGCACGGTGCACGCTTCGCCCCACGCTCCAACTCTTTTTAAGACAATGCCCGCATCAATGCTGATGCATGCGCAGACCGGATTACAGCCAGGTGCGTGCCGAGATACTCGCCGCAGCCGCCTCATACGAAGGCATCCCTACTCCTGAGAACCTGAGCATGGAAAGCGGAGGCGCGGTCCGTTATTCGGCCGCCATCATAAGGAAATGCGCCAAGGAAGACCCTTCCGTGAAAGACCGGCTCGAGGAGAAGGGCGCCGCGTACGTCCGGGCCTGCAGCCGCGAGACGTTCGACGAGGCTATGACGGCGCTGCGCTGGAGCTTCGCCCGGGGCAAGGTCCGCGCCGCGATTGAGGAACGGCTTGACGCGCACATCCTCGAGGCGATAGAGCGGTCCAAGGGTGTTCCGAACTCCCTCACACTCACCAAGGCCGGCGGCGGTCCGCTTCCCTACGCGCCCTCCACCATATTCTCGCGCCTGGATTTCAACTCTTCCCTGCAGGAGGCGATTGAATTGAAGCTGCCCGCGCCAAACCCGCTGGCGAAGCACGCAGATGTGCTTCCTGCGCATGTGCCGTCTTTAGCTCCACCGCAACATAGGCAGCACCTTAATCAAATAGTCCGCCGCCTGCGCCGTGCCTAGTCCCTGCAGAAGAGCAGGAGCGCAGGCGCGGAAACCAGCGCTATCCCCGCTGCAGCCATGAAGCATGCGAACGGCCCGGCGACGGTCCACAATGCCCCGACCATTATGCTGGCTGGCAGGTATGCCACGCCTATGGCCGTATTATACGCGCCGAGCGCCGTCCCTCGCTTCTCCTCGCGTATCATGTCAGCTATGTATGCCTTGTTCACGCTCTCGTCCAGGGCCACGAAGATGCCGTATATGCCGAACAGCAGCGCCGCGTGCCACCATGTGCTGGCCAGGGCGAAGCCTGCGCAGATGACCGCATAGAGCGCGAACGAGCCTGCAATCACAGGCTTGCGGCCTATCCTGTCCGACAGCCACCCCCCTGGAACGGACGCGAGCGCGTATACGATGTTATAGAATACGTAGAGCAGCAGGACGTCCTCTGGCGTCACGCCGATGTCGGCTGCGCGCAGGATGAAGAAGGCGAAGCTGAAGTATGACAGCGAGAATAACAGCGACACCTTGAGGTATGCCTTGTATTCCTGCGGCATCTGCTTCAACGCCTCCCAGAACGGCGTCCTTTTCACCGGTGCCGGCGCGGCCTTGGGTTCCCTGACGAACAGCACTATGACAGCCACTGCTATGAAGGCCGGTATCACGGCTATGAGGAAGAGGTTGCGGTACCCGTCTTCCGTGGCGCCGGACATGGACAGCAGCCAGAACGCAATCAGCGGCCCTATCACCGCCCCTGCGGTATCCATCGCGCGGTGCAGTCCGAACGCCCTGCCGCGGACCTCCTTCCCTGCCGACGCGGCGATTATCGCGTCGCGCGGCGCGGTCCGCATCCCCTTGCCTATGCGCTCCAGCCCGCGCATCACGAGCACCATCCACCACGTCGTGGAAAGCGCTATGCCCAGCTTCACGACCGATGACAGCCCATATCCGAACAGGACGAACTGCTTCCGCTTCCCGAGCTTGTCGGAGAAGTAGCCGGAGAATATCTCCACGAGGCTGGCCATGCTGTCAGCCACGCCCTCCACCAGGCCGACCACCTCCTTGCCCGCGCCCAGCACGAGCGTCAGGAAGAGCGCTATGTTCGGGAAGACCATCTCGCTGGAGACGTCGGTGAAGAAGCTGACTATGCCGAGCGTTATGACGTTCTGCCCGATTTTGCCGTTATTGCCGTTTGCCAAGCAACCGCCTTCGTTCCTCCTTTTTCAGTGGATACGGATCGTATATCAGGTCATCTTCGAACATTATTAGGAATTCCACGTTCTTTATTACCTTATCGAATTCGTTCCTCAGCTTCGCTATCTCCTGCTGCAGCTCCTCATGGCTTTCCACTTCCAGGGTTATCTCGAAATTCCATTCCCCGACCGTTTCTATCCCGAGGATCATCCTCGGGTTGGAATGCACGTATGAGAAAAGCAGCTTCCTGGAGCGTTCTTCCATGTTGTCCAGGCGGAGCAGCAGCCGGTAGCTCTGCATGCCGTAACTCTGGGCTTTGATGTACGTCGTATATCCCTGTATTATGCCCCTTTTCTCCATCTGCCTTATCCTGAGCGAAATCGTGCTCGCAGGCCTGCCAAGGATGCCGGCCAGCTCAACGACGCTGATCCTGGCATTGTTCGACATGAGCGAAAGGACGGACGAGTCCAGCCCATCCAGCTCTTCCACCTCCGGCTCTTTGCCGAAGAACGGCGGCGCATACCTGCCCGGCTCTTCCGAGACCAGGTACTTCCTCTTGTGCTGCCTCAGCTCGGTCCTTATGGCGATGGTGTTGTCCACGAGGTATTTCCCGTATTTCGTGAGGATGCCATAGTATATCATGTTGAACTGGAAGACGCTTTTGCATATCAGTGCAAAAACCATGTCAAATTTTCCCCCCACCAGCCCGATCCAGAGCAGCTCAGGGATGCCGGCCAGGTATTCTATTATCTCCTTTCTGGTCTCTTCGGTGACGTTCTGGAACCGGTTGAACACTGCGAAGCTGGTGTAACCCAGTTTTGAGAAGTTGACCAGGGTGGTGTACCGCCCTATTATGCCCTTCTTTTCCAGGTTTTTTATCCTGTAGAGCGCGCTTTCCTTGGACAGGCCTGTGGTCTTCCCTATTTCCTGGTACGTGGCCCTGGCATTGAGGTCGAGTTCCGCAAGTATCTTCCGGTCCTTGACGTCCAGGTTCATATTGCAGCATATCGCATAAGTTGTATATAATTGTTGTGTTTTGTTAAAAAATTTTAAAGTAATTTTAATATATATGCAATTACACTAATTCACATAGATAACCATTCTGGAAGTGGATGAAATGCGGAAGACGAAAACAAGCCGGGAAAAGGCTGCGGGTGCGAAAAATTTTTTCGACAGGATCCGGCCCCTGCCCGAGGCCGTTTTTCCATTGGCACTGGCTATCAATTCCAAAGACCGCGATGTCGCCTTTGGTGCGCTGAAGAAGATGAGGGACCAACTGCAGCTGGCCGCGGTGGCCTGCAATGCCGAATACGGCGATGTCGCCATGGCTGCCTGCGAGAAAATCTCAGACACTGCAGCGCTGATTATCGTGTACCTCGATAGCCGGCATTCCGATGTCCAGGCGGCTGCGCAAAACAGGCTGAGAGCTGGATTAGAGGGATGAAATGAAACTTGTGATACCTGATAACACCGATCCCAAACTGCCCGTTGCGGTTCAGAGGCTGGTAGGAAAAAAATCAATGCACCATATCGGAGAGATTTACGGCAAGCCAACACAGAACAAATATCTCGGCTCCGGGAGGACAAATATCTTCTCTGATTTATCCAGAAAAGAGATGCTTGAGAGAGTAAACACGTTCCAGAATCTGGGGATCAAATATGAATATGCCCTTAACGACATAGTGCCCCGCGCCCGGATACCGGAAAACAGAATTAAGATAACCGAGGAGCTGGAATGGCTCGAGGCCTCTCCTATCCGGGCCATGAGCGCCACAAATCTCGAACTGGTACGCCTGGCAGAAAGGCACTGCCCTAGTGTCAGGGTTGTGATATCCTTTTTCGCAGGGGTTGACAACCTCGAAAAGTTGACCCAATTCATGAGATTCCCAAATGTCAGGGCAATTAACGTAGACAGAAAAATATTCAGGAATCTTCAGTTATTGCGTAAACTGGCAGCTGAAGCCCACAAATACAGTATCGGGATAAGAGTTATCGCCAATCTCGGATGTATGGGGGAATGCATCAGAGACCGGGAGCATGCCATTTACGAATCCATGTCATCGATAGACAAGCCATCGCTGTTTTACGCGCCCCCCACCTTCTACTGTATGAGATTCCTTTACGAAAACCCCGAAAGATTCCTCAGGCTGCCGATAATCAGACCCGAAGACCTCGATGCTTATGCTGAGGCAGGTGTGGAATCCGTCAAATTGGCCGACAGGACAAATCCGACCTCTTGGGTAGAAAGAGTAATTGGTCACTACCTTGATGGCTTTTATGACGGCAACCTGCTGGATCTGACCTCTAATTTCACCACAGTAGGCCTGAAGAGCATGTCCATGGAAGAAGTCGCGGCGATTGATATCGGAAAGATGCTCGGATCAGTGGAAGCCATACAAAAGATAAAAGAATACCGCAAGATGCTGCCGGCGCTCATGGATGTAAGCATCGACAACAAGGCGTTCAAGCCACTGGGATGCAATAACACCTGTGGATCATGCAGCGGCCAGTGTGACGTCTCTGTATTAAAATACGACGAAGAACGAAGAACGATGGTGCTGGCCCAGCTGGATCAGATTGAAAAAGAATATCTGTTTAAGTAATTCTACATTTTTCTCGCATCGGACGATGCTCCAGCGAGCAGTTAAAATCCTATCCGGGCAATTAGATGCAATCCTATTCATCAAAGTTGGTCGCTATGGACGTTGACAAGAACGAGCTGAGGAAGCAGTTCGCAGCCGAATGGGAGAAGCACTACAAGCTCGACGTGCTGCTCACGCGCGGCTACACCAGGCAGAAGTGCAGGAAATGCTCAAGGATGTTCTGGGCAAAGGGCAGCCGCGAGATGTGCGGCGACGCCTCGTGCATCGGCTACCAGTTCATCGGCAGCACGCCTGTGAAGAACAAGCTTGACTACGTCGGCACCTGGAAGGCCATAGAGAAATACTTCACGAAAACCGGCCACGGCTACGTGAAGCCGTACCCGACCGTGGCGCGCTGGCGCGACGACCTCTACTTCACCATAGCTTCCATAAACGACTTCCAGCCGTACGTGGTCAACGGCGAGCTTGACCCGCCGCACAACCCGCTCATCGTGCCCCAGCCGTGCATACGGTTCTCTGACATCAGCAACGTGGGCGTGAGCGGCAGGCACTACACGAACTTCGTCATGGTCGGCCAGCACGCCTTCAACACGAAGAAGACAGGATTATTCTACTGGAAGGAGCAGGCGCTCACGCACGACCTGGAATACCTGAAGGCGCTGGGCATACCAGAGGACGAAATCGTGTTCCAGGAGGACGTCTGGGCAGGCGGGGGCAACTTCGGCCCGTCCATAGAATACTTCTGCCGCGGCCTGGAGCTGGGCAACTGCGTTTTCATGCAGTACGAGGTCACGCCCCACGGCCCGAAGGAATTGAGCACCAAGGTCATCGACATGGGCGCCGGCCTGAGCAGGCTGGCATGGATAACGTCCGGCGAGCCGACAAGCTACGAGGTCGTGTTCGGCCCGGTGATAGACGGGATGAAGAAGAAGGCCGGCGTCAAGGTGAACAAGGACCTGTTCACGCGCTTCGCGAAGATATCCGGCAGCCTGAACGAGGACGAGGTCGGCGACCTGGAGAAGGAGAAGGCACGCATCGCCACTGTCCTGGGCATAAGCAAGAAGGAGCTCTTCGAGACGCTGGAGCCGCTGCAGGCGCTCTATGCTTCCGCTGACCACCTGTGCACCCTGCTTTTCACGGTCACGGACGGCATGCTGCCGAGCAACTCAGGCGGAGGGTACAACCTGCGCATGGTGCTGCGCCGCGTGTTCGGTTTCCAGCAGCGCTACGGCTACGACCTGGACTACGCGAAAATCATCGAAGGCCATGCTGACTATCTCGATTACATATTCCCGCACCTCAAGAACGGCGTGAAGACGACCATAGACGTCATCGCAGAGGAGGAGAAGCGCTACCGCGCCACAAAGGAGAAGGCAAAGACCATCGTGCTCAACATGGTGAAGAAGGCCAAGGGCACAACAGAGGCAGGCGCAA
>CAZYGF010000014.1:0-9421 GCA_964647575.1 Microcaldota archaeon | reverse complement strand
GCAAGGAGAAGAACTTCAAGAAGTTCATTGAGCGGCATTTCGGCATGACGCTGCCCGAAGGCGTCGCCATATTCTACGCCAAGGGGGTCCGCGTCGGCAATACGGACATAACCAAGAGTCAGCTGACCGGCGAGCTGGGCTACGCCGCATGCGACTTCGGCTTCAATCCCACCAACCCGTTCATCCAGAACTTCGGCCATCTCGCCACGCGGAACGTAGTCAAGCTGAAGGAAGAGTCGGAAGCCAGGGCGTTCGCCGCAGGGAAGGACCTGGCCATGGACCTTGGCAGCAAGAGCAAGCAGCTCATCATGAGGTACAAGGACTACACGGTCGGCCTGGGCTACTATGACGCAGGGCAGAAGAAAGTGAAGAACCAGATTCCGAAGAAGCGCACAAGGGAGATCGTCAACGAGCTCTGATTACAGACCTGCTTCTGACCTGAGCTTCTTGGCCATGTCGGTGTGCTCCCAGGTGAATTCCGGCTCGTCCCTGCCGAAGTGGCCGTAGGCAGCGCCCTTGCGGTAAATAGGTCGTAACAGGTTGAGCTTCTTTATCATGTCAGCGGGCTTGAACGAGAAGTTGTCCCCTATCAGCGATTCTATCTTCTCGACCGGAATCTTTTCCGTGCCGCGCGTGTCCACGAAGATGGAGAGCGGCTTCGCCACGCCGATGACGTAGGATATCTGGACTTCGCACTCGTCCGCAAGGCCTGCAGCCACGATGTTCTTCGCGACGTAGCGTGCCATGTATGCGCCGGACCGGTCCACCTTGGACGGGTCTTTACCGGAAAAACAGCCGCCCCCGTGGTGGCCGCGCCCGCCATAGGTATCGACTATTATCTTCCTTCCGGTGACGCCGGTATCGCCTGCCGGGCCGCCGAGCACGAACTTGCCCGTGCCGTTCACGTGTACGATGGTGTTGCTGTCGAAACGCGTGCCGCACACCGGCTTTATCACCTGTTCGAGGATGTCCGCCCGTATCTTATCCAGAGACACGTTCTCGTCGTGCTGCGCCGCGATGACGACCGTATGCACGCGCTGGGGCTGATGCGCCTGGTTATACTCTATAGTCACCTGCGTCTTGCCGTCCGGGCGCAGGTAGGGCAGCGTGCCGTCCTTCCTGACCGCGGCGAGCCTGCGCGCGAGCTGGTGCGCCATCATTATCGGCAATGGCATCAGCTGCGGCGTCTCCTTCACCGCGTAGCCGAACATTATGCCCTGGTCTCCAGCGCCCTGCTCCCGCTCCTCTGAGACGTTCACGCCCTGGGCGATGTCCGGCGACTGCTCGTGTATGGAGGCGAGCACGCCGCAGGACTGGTAATCGAAACGGTACTCCGGCTTGGTATAGCCTATGTCGCGTATGACTTCGCGGACGGTTTTTTGGAACTCGCAGTACGCTTTGGTCGTTATCTCGCCCATGACGACCGCGAGGCCGGTCGTGACCGCGGTCTCCACTGCCACGCGCGAGTGCGGGTCCTGCCTCAGCAATTCGTCAAGGATTGCGTCCGAGACCTGGTCGCACAGCTTGTCCGGATGGCCCTCTGTCACGGATTCGGATGAGAAAAGATAGTTCTTCGCCATGGTATTCACCTGTCTCCCGCCGTATCCGGCCTGATGGTTCCTCTGCCTTCTTCGCTTATTTTGCTTTATAATCTTTCTTGAAAGAAATATTCCTTAAGGAATGCTCAGCTCTTGGTCCAGTTCCGGTATTCTTCCAGCGTCATCTTTATGGGAAGCCCGTGGTAGCCGCACGGGCAGTCTATGGTCGGCATGACCGATTCGAACATCCCGAGCAGCGCAGGGTTCATGTAATCCTTTGCCTCCACTGGCTTCCTGCAGCACGGGCAGCATAGGACTTCGGCTTGCTCGACCATGGTTTCACCTCGGGTCTTTCACGGCGTATATCATGCCTATGCCGAGAGGAGCCGAGGACGGCTTCTCGCAGGCAACGGCATAACCCTTCGAGCGGAGGAGGCGAATCAGCGCCTGCGCGTTCCGGGCAGCATCGAGATTATGGTATTCCATCGTTATCTGCCGTATGACAGCCCAGGCCGCCTCGGAGAGTGAGCCCAATATGGCGTATTCCGAACCCTCGCAGTCGAGCTTGAGCAGGCCGACCGAGCGGATGCGGTTGGCCTTTATGAAGCTGTCGAGGCTGACCGTCCTGGCCTTCACGAGCTCGGTCTTGACCCGGATTTTCGGGAGCATCTCGCGCTCAAGGGTATTCAGGGCGCCTTCCGCGGAGGCCACGGTCAGCGATGCTGCGCCGTCAGACGCATGGACGGCGAAGTTATGCATGAAAACGTTTGAGAGGCCGTTGAGCGCCATATTTTCCTTCAGTATGCGGAGATTATCCGGACCGGGCTCTATGGCATGGACCGTGACGCCCCGGGCGGACTTCGCGGCGACCAGCGAGAACATGCCTATGTGCGCCCCTATGTCTATTATGGTGTCGCCGTCTTTCATGGAAATCGGGGCTTTGAAGTAGATGTTGTCGAGCACGACCTCGTGGAACACCGAGCCGTCCAGGTGGTGGGAGCGCAGCCGCACCACCCTGCCGTCGCGGAGCGCGTAGTACCTGGCGTCCCTCCTGTCCAGCCCGAGCCAGAACAGGACAGGGTCATGGAAATTCTTCAGAAACCTGACGTAGTTGAAGAACATCCTGAGGCGGCTTATTATCATGCTAAACAATCTCCAATATAATGAAGGGGATTCGTTTAAAATAGTCTGCGGTCAGGCGCTTATTTCGGCTTCAGATATCCCTGTTTCTCAAGGCCGCGGTTTCAGGATTTTTTTGAGAAGAACGCGATGGCTTCCGCGAGCTCCTTGTGCTTCCGGGCGTATTTCCTGATGGGTATCTTCTTTGTATACGCGTCGCACGCCTGGACCAGCGCCATCGCGCCTGCCCGCGTGCCTTTCGGATGGGCATGGCAGCCCGCGCCCATGGTCGTGATGAAGTCTATGCCGCCCATGACGTCGATGAACGGCTTGAGCAGGGTCGGGTTGAGCCCTCCGGAGATTATCGGGCAGCATTTCTTCAGGCCCCTCCACTCGTCCTCTTCCAGTATGCGGTGGTGGGTCCGGTCCTGCTTGACGAGGTTGATGGCTTCCTTGTCGGTTTCGGGTATGGTCGCCCAGGACTGCATGAAGAAATGCCCCATGTCCTTGTAATGCAGGATGTTCCTGGCGGCGACTATGTCCTCTTCCGGGCTGCCCTCCATCTTGCCGACACCTGCTGTGCCGGTGTGGATGCCGGATGCCCCTGCGAGCCTAGCGAATTTCGAGAGCACCAGGACGTTGAAGCCGATCGGGTTCTCCGCGCGGGTATATGCGCCGTGGCTGGCCCTGTGGAAATGGATGAAGACGTCCGGATACCTGCGCCGCAGCGTCTGGACCGCCATCCACCCGGCTGTTATCCCGTCTATCAGGAACGCATAGCTCCCGGCCTCGAAACCCGCGTTCCGTATCATCTCGCACCGCTCTATCATGATGTCGAAGTCCGCCGCGGAAACGTTAAATGAATGGACCTTCTTCCTCCCGGTTTTCTTCACCGCTGCGTCCATGGCCTTCTTCACGTGCCTGACCATCTTGTCATAGGGGCAGAAATCCTGGTCTGCCTGGGGCTCGTCGTTCTTGACGAAATCCCCGCCGCCGGCCCAGAAGTCGTAGCAGACCTCTGCGTATTCCGAGGAGGTGAGCCCCATCTTCGGCTTTATGATCGTGCCGAGGATGGGCCGATGGTAGACGTTAAGGTATTTCCTCATGTCGTCCAGGGTATAGCTGGGGCCGTCGTACTGCTCGAGCATGGCCGAAGGGAACCAGACGTCCAATAATTTCAATGCGGACACCTGCTTCATCCCCAGGACATTGCCGACGATGTAGGTCAGTATGTTCTGGACGTTCCCGTGCCTGTCGAAAAGCCGCCAGGGGTAGGCGATCCACACCAGGCCCTTCTTGTAGTCGGCCTTATAGACCAGGGCGTTCATCTGCCGGGAGAACGACGTTTCGGTCTTCACCGGGAAATTGGTGCCTGTGGAGGATTCGGAGGCGACCTCGGCCGCGGCCTGCAGGAAGTTTGATTTGCCCCCCGGGACCAGGTGGAAGACCGCGAGCATATACTCGCCGTTCCTCTGCTGGGCTTCGGATAGGCCGAGATTCACGTACGCTTTTTGTTTCGGGTTGAGCGTCTTGTATAACCTGTCGGCAGGCATGTCCATCACCTTATTTTTGAGATGGACCTCTCAGGTTTATATTCGTTTTGAGGAGGAGCGCGGCTGCGGGCTCATTTGGGCTTGTTCGGGAGGCTCATCCAGAACAGGCTTGAACTGTCCGGACGCCCATCCGCAGGAACAGGCTGCGCGCCATTGACCGAGGCGAGGACCGCGTCGACGGATTGTGATTTTTCGTCGAGCAGGTTCTGGAAGAACATGCTGCCCTCGCCTGCCACGTACTTCATCACGGCAAGCGGCGACTTGGACGAACCGGCGTATACGTATATCGCAGCCTCACGGAGCGAACGGATGAGGTTGTTCTCCACCTTTACCGCAAGCTCGTAATTCAGCTTGGTGTTCTTGAAAAAGTTCGCCAGGAAGTCAGATGCTTCGGATATGCTTTTCAACGCAGAGAAACGGCTCCGCACGGTCCACAGGTCCAGCGTGGAAGCGGTTGTGAGGAGGTCTATCAGCGCTTCGAACGGTACGCCGTCCTTCCTTACCCTGAAAACGTCGCCGTTGCGGGTTTTTGACACGTGAACATGGTATTCTGGCTTGGCTGGCTTCGCGGCCACCGGGGCCTCTGGCGCCGTCGGCACCGGAACCTGGGCCAGGATGCTTTCCACGCTCTCCTGCCTGCCCAGGAAGTGGTAGAAGAACGGGTCGCCCTGGCCGCCTATCCACCTGATTACGCCGAGCTCCCTGCGGTCCTTGTCAAGTATGAATATCACCTTCTCCGAGATGTGGCCCTCATCCATTTTCCTGATTTCCCTGAAGATGAGCGGCTCGTTGAAGCTGGAGATGAACGCCTTCGCCGCAGGAACTGCCTTCATGTCTCCGAAAGCCGGCTCGACCAGGCCCTCCCACCTCGTTCTGGCCATTACCCTTGAATAGAACGCGTCTGAAACCGGATCCCTATCCACTTTCAGGCTCCTGTTCGCGAGGTTCTTCATGTAATATATTGTGGCAGAAAGAGTTTATAAAGATGTTGGTAAATGGTGGATTTTCGTGCCTATTTCCCTGCCAGTGCCTTCTTCATGGCCTCGAAAGGGAGGAGCGCGCACCTCATCCTGCCCGGGTTCCTGCTCAGGTCTATCTTAATGAGCTTCAGGACGTCCTCCGCGGTGATTTTGCCCAGGGCGGCGAGCTTTTTCCCCTTGATGTAGCCCGTGAAAAGCGAGGCGCTCGCCTGGCTTATGGCGCATCCGCTGCCTGAGAATTTCGCGTCGGCCACGGCGCCGTTTTTCGCCTTTATGAACAGCTCGATGCGGTCTCCGCACGTCGGGTTGTCCAGCTGCGCGCGGTAGTCCGCCTTGGCCATCCTGCCGTGGTTGAGCGGCTTCCTGTAAAGCTCGATTATGAACTCCTGGTAGATGTCCTTGTCTTCCATTACTGGGATTTTCCCGCCTGTGATTAATAATCCTGCGCTGCGTGCAAGTTATAAAGGATTTTAAATTGTGTTGTTGATATTGTTGGTAGAACACGTTGTCTGGAACAGGCGGATAGGCCATTGCCATCTGGAAGTAATCAACATGCTGAAGGCATTACACTTACCGAAGATACGACTGCTGAAAAGGCAGGAGAGCGAGCTTGCACGATGGAACAAGGCGATGGCGGCCCTTCCGATAATGGAAACGCTCCGCCAGCCGCTCAAGGGTTCCCCTACATTCGGCCTCGTCATCCCAGGTAAAAACCCAGGCCGCGAGCCCTTCCCGGTCATATTATCCACGAACCTCAGGACACGTTTCGTCTCCCCGGAAACCACCCTCCAGCCGCTGAACGATGCCGTTATGGTGGACTGTTTAGAGAGGCTGCTGCAGGGATGCAGGGGCCCGGCGCTATTAGGCATAGAGGCCGAGGCATTGGATTTCGCCCTGCGCACTGCGAAGATGCCTAAATTAGAGACAAACACTGGCCCCAAGGGGGAGAACGCGGCGATGCGGCTTGGCGCGTCCTACAGGCATGCGGCCGGATGGTATGAGCGCACGATAACTGAGCTGAAAACCAAGTTCGGCAATAAGATTGCAGCCAGGGTCCCCTTGGACGAGTATGGCTGCAAGGGCAGCGAGTCGCTTACACAGCATAGGATACTGTCCAGCATCATGAAGAACGTTCCGGACGGAAGGGTGGACGGAAAGCAGCTGGACATGCCGAAGCTGCGGGTGATGATGGAGAAGCACATGGTAGACTTCGCCTCAGAGCTGGGCGTGGCATGCAGGGCGTCGGTCGTGTGTTCCATCCTTGATGCAGCTGCAAGCATCATCTCGCGGGCAGAGATGGAGGGGCTCCGCCACCTGCAGCGCATCGGCGAGAAGAGCGTGCGGAAATACATGTTCTATCTCAGCAGCCTTGGCAAGGCAGCTACCCAGGGAGCGGAAAGGGATGAGCTGCACAGGAAACTGAAGAAGGTGCTTCCGCCGGAAGCCTATTCCCAGCTGTCTGCGGAACTGGGAATGGCCGGCGGCGTGACGAGGCAACCGGCATTCCGGCCGGGCGGCTGGATTAGAATGCGCCTTGAGCGCCTTGCAGCCATGCTGCGCCTGCCGAAAAAGAAACGCGTCGTCGAGTTAGCGGTTGCACGTCCAGCCGCCGTGGTGGAAGTACATGCGCCAGCGCCCAAGGCGCCGAGGCAACGCCTGTCCCCAGAGCAGCAGACCGCCGCCATCGCAAAGGAACTGCCAGACGTGCCACGTGAATTCATAGCCAGGTGCATGGCAAAGGGCATGAGGAACCCATTCAGGATAGGCAATAAATACGAAATAGAACGGGATTACACAAGATTCGAGAGGCCCCCTCCGGACCTGGGGCCGATAACCAGAGCGCCCAGGCGCGACAGCCTCGAGGGGAGGATGGCAGCCATAACATTCGACGCGGCAGTAGAGCGGGCCATCAGGACAAGAGGGCTTGAACCGGCCCATGTTTCCCTTGCCGTGTGCAAGGTGTTCAACTATCCGTTATCGCCGAGCCCCCGCAAAAGGAACGAAGTTCCTGGCTACCTCACAAGGTACCTCAACGGCAAGGTGCAGAAGCCGGCAAAAACGGCCGAGTTGGTATTAAGTTTCATGGGCGATGCAGGGCTGCTGACAAGCAACGACAAGACAATGCGCATAAACGTCGGTACGGAGAACCCCACAGGCAGTGCCATACTCAGGGCAGTCAGGAACGGCTTCCAGAACTGATTCAGCCGAACGCCTTCTTCACGCGCCCGAGCGATTCCACGAGACGGTCGATTTCCCCTTTCTTATTATAGAGATAAACGCTGGCCCTTGTGCTGGCAGGTATCCCAAGGCGCTCGTGCAGCGGCATGGCGCAGTGGTGCCCGCTCCTTACGCAGACGCCGTCCTCTGCAAGCATGGCGGCTACGTCGTGCGGATGGACTCCTTTGAGCGTGAAGGCGACGAGCGCAGCGCGCTTCTTCGCATCCTGCGGTCCGATGATCCCAAGGCCCCGGATTTCCGGGAGCCGTTTCAGCATGTAGGATGTGAGCGAACGCTCGTGCGACAGCACGTTGCCTATGCCGAGCCGTTTCAGGTAATCCACTGCCACGCCCAGGCCGATGACAGCTGCCACGTCAGGCGTTCCTGCCTCGAACTTGTACGGGACGTCATTCCACTCGCTCCTTGCCTTCGTGACCGAGCGTATCATCTCGCTCCCATACATGAACGGGTCCATCTTCCCCAGCAGTTCCGCGCGCCCGTAGAGGACGCCCACGCCGAAGGGGGCGAGCATCTTGTGCCCGGAGAACGTGAGGAAGTCGCAGCCCATGCGCTTCACGTCAGTGGGCATGGAAGGGACGGACTGCGCGCCGTCAACGACGGAAACCACATCGTTCTCCTGCGCGAGCCTGCACAGCTTCCGCACGTCGTTCAGCGTGCCGGTGACGTTGGACGCGGCGGAGAAGGCGAACAGCTTCGCGCCGCGCAGCACGCGCTCAAGCTCGGCTTCGTCCAGTTCGCCTTCGTTATCAATCCCAACGACCTCGAACTTCGCGCCGGTGCGCTTCGCAAGCTGCTGCCAGGGGACGAAGTTGCTGTGGTGCTCCAGCAGGGTGGTGACGATTTTACCGCCTTTCTTCACGAACTTCTCGCCCCATCCGCGCATTATCACGTTTGAGCATTCGGTCGTGTTCTTTGTGAAGATTATTTCCTTGGTGTCCGGCGCGTTGATGAACAGCCGCACCTTGCCGCGCGCCTCCTCGTAGCGCAATGTCGCTTCCTCTGCGATGCCGTAAAGGGCGCGGTGGACGTTCGCATTATACGTGCTGTAAAAGCGGCTGACGGCGTCGATGACATGCTTCGGCCGCTGGGACGTTGCCGCGGAATCCAGGTAGGCCAGCGGCTTCCCGTTCACCTTCTCCTGCAGCACAGGGAAGTCTTTCCGGACCTTATCGACGTCGAACATCAGCACCACTTCTTTTTCCAGCATATCGCGCGTATCCTTCCTTCTCTATCTCATGGGCGAGCTTCGCGGTCCCTGACTTGACGATTTTGCCGCCTGCGAGCACGTGCACCGCGCCAGGCTTGACGTATTTCAAAATGCGCGGGTAGTGCGTTACTATGAGGAAGGCAGTTCTGCGGTCCGCTGCCCTCAGCGAGCGTATGGCCTTCGCCACGAGCCGTATGCCGTCCACGTCCAATCAAGAGTCAATCTCGTCCAGCATGATTACCTTCGGCTTCAGCATGAGCATCTGGAGCATCTCCAGGCGCTTCCTCTCGCCGCCTGAGAAGCCCACGTTCAGCTCCCTGGTGGCGAAGCCCTTGTCCATGCCAAGCGCCTGCAGCGTCGAAAGGAGCCGCTCGTGCGACTTCACCATCGCGTTCAAGTCGTTCGCCCCGCCCTCCCTGGCTGCGGCCGCCTTCCTGATGAAATTGCTCACCTTGACGCCCTCAATATCCTCGGGGCTTTGGAACGCTAGGAAAAGGCCCTTCTTCGCCCGGGCGTCAGGGCCGAGCCCCATGAGTTCGGCACCGCCCAGCCGGATGCTGCCTTTTGCCCTGAACGCAGGGTCGCCCATGAGCGCGTTGCACAGCGAGCTCTTCCCGCTGCCGTTCGGGCCCATGATGACCGTGATTGAACCGGGTTTAAGGGAAAACGACACGCCCTTCACTATCTCCTTCGCCCCCTTGCCGGTGGAATATACGTGCAGGCCCTTCACTTCGAATGTCATGCGATCCGCTCCACGATTGACAGCTGGCAGCAGTCCGCCACCCC
>CAZYGF010000013.1:0-9923 GCA_964647575.1 Microcaldota archaeon | reverse complement strand
CTCCAGCTCCTTCTCCATGAGCCGCGACGTGAGGTTCCCCACCTGCAGCTCCCTTCCCGAAAGCGCGGTCCGCGTCCTTGCCAGCGTGGCTTCGATGCCTGCCTTGTCGGCGCTGGTTTTGTTGAGGGCCGCCTGGCTCCCGGCCAGCTGTTCCCCCAGCGAATCGTTCTCGGATGCGAGGACAATCAGCGCAGCGATGAGGATGGCGCAAAAGGCGGCCGCCGCTGCGATACCCTCATTGCCAAGCTGCATCGTCCATCCTCCCGGCATTCATGCGTTTTCATCCTTTCCTGAGCGAAAGCAGCCCCAGCAGCGCAAGGAATGCGGTGCCCGCACAACAGGGCGCCGGTTCTGGCGCAGGCCCAGGTTCTGGTGGGACCTGCCCTGGCGTCTCGTTGCCTGAAGGTGGCGTGTACAGGTTCTGGAGCGCGGGCTGTTCTGCGCCAGAGCGTATTCTTTCCATCATGGCGTTTATCTCAGCCGCGTCAGCGGACGGGTCATAAGCCGTCGCGTTGCCTATCATCCGGCCCTTTGTCTTCGTGACCTTCTGCCCGGCCACAAGCGATACGTTCACGCCATTCTCGGCATCGGCAACCCAGGCGTTGCCTTCCACCAGCCTGAATTCCAGTGTGCCGTTGTCCTGCTCTATTATGGCAGCGCTCCGTGTGCCCGCGGTGACCATGGCCTGGTTGTCATTGAGCTTCTTCACCACCAGCTCGTTGAGGTGGCCCACGATGCTCATCTTCATCCTGTCAGCCTCGGATATCACGCCTTTGCCGCTCAGGTCCAGGCGGTGCTCGCTGTTCTCTGTCACCGTGAGCACGAAGCCGTCCGGGAAGAGCAAATCCGCGAGCGCGTCCTGGTCTGCTACTATCACATCGCCGTCATAGGCGACCGTGCCGTCGCTGACCGGGAGGTAGACGAAGCTTCCGCCCTGCTTCCTCTTTATCTTCACGTTGCCCTGGACGCTGAAGAACAACGCCCTGGCGCCGCTGAGCTTCTCCTTCGGGCAGAAATCGAACAGCTTGCCATGCTCGTCCACTGTGCAGGTGGCCTTGCCTTCCCGGGCAACGCAGCGTTCAGCGTAATATTTCCCGTTGACGCACGTCTGGGTGCCGCAGACCACGCCGCTGCACGGGTCTGACGGCTCGCCCTGCGTGCATGCGGCCACGCACTGGTCGTAGGAGAGCTGGTCGTTTATGCGGGCGCTCTCACGGCAGCAGCTCTGGAAAGCCTCGTTGCATTTGCTCCAGGGGCCGCAATCCGTGTCCGAGCACATGGCCCAGCAGGGGTCTGGCTGCCCCGGCGGCGTGGTTTCGCGCGACCAGCAATTCGTATCCGTTACGCCGCAGTAATATCCCTTGGCGTCGAATACGCCCTGGTCTATGTTCTCCCATTTATCGAATTCGGCCTGGCACGCGTCCGTGCAGTCGCTCGCGTGGGCGCATGATGCCAGCAAAAAGAAGATGCAAAATGGCAGGACGCATCTTGCCGCCGTGCCCATTCAATCAGCTTCCGCGAGCTTCTTCTTCAGGTGCTCCAGCTCGTCATGGACAGCCCTGTTCCTTTTCAGCGGGTCCATGCGCGCCTTCTGCTCCAGCTCCTCAATCCTGGCCTTGATGTTGGCCTTCTTCCTTGACAGGTCCTTCTTGCTCATTCCCATGCGAAAACCTCAGTTAAGCATCCATATGTAGAAATTAAGCAGGCTCGCGAACGAGACCCACAATATATACGGCACGAGCAGCAGCCCGGCAGTTTTCGATATCGCATAAAACCTTATTATGGTGACTGCTATGGCAGCCCAGAGCGCCACTATGCACAAAAGCCCGTAGAGCGGCGAGTGGAGCCCGAAGAAAAGCAGGGACCAGAGCACGTTGAGGCCGAGCTGGGCGCCGAAAACGGCGAGGGCGCCACGCACCTCATTTTTCTTCATCCCTGCCCTGTAAACTGCGTAGGCGGCGATGCCCATGAGCACGTAGAGCGTCGTCCAGACCGGCCCGAACACCCAGTTCGGCGGATTAAATGGCGGCTTGCTGAGCGAGGCGTACCACCCCGGTATAGCAGGATAAGTCGCCAGCCCGCCTATGGCGCCTGCTGCCAGGCAGAGGATGATGAACAGCGCGGCAATACCTATTTCCCTGGGCTTCACATCCCCCCTTCGGGCATGAGATTTATATCTTTTGGCAAAGTTAGCCTGTGCATGGCCGCTGCCGCAATGAAGAAAAAAGCCCTGCTGCTGTTCGCAGCCGGTTTAGCCGTGATCTGCCTCGTGTTATTCGTGCCAGCTGGCACCCTGGATTACTGGCAGGCCTGGGTGTACATCGCCATAGTGTTCATCCCCGCATCCTTTGTCATCCTTTATTTCCTGGATAAAGACCCTGAGTTCCTGGAGCGGAGGATGAAGATGAAGGAAAAGGAGGCAAAACAGCAGCTGGTCGTGAAGCTCGCAGGCGTCCTTTTCGTGATCGGCTTCCTGATTCCGGGCCTCGACCACCGATTCGGATGGTCTAACGTTCCGTTCGGATTGATGGTGGCTGCCGACGCGTGCGTCCTCCTCGGCTACCTCATCTGTTTCCTGGTCTTCAGGGAGAACAGCTACGCCGGGCGCACGATAGAGGTTGTGAAGGGCCAGAAGGTCATCTCCACCGGCCCGTACGCCATCATCAGGCATCCCATGTACTTTGGCGTGCTGCTAATGTATCTCGCCACCCCGATAGCGCTTGGCTCCTATTGGGCGTTGCCCCCGTTCCTGCTCATCGTGCCGGTCTTCATCGTCCGCATCATGAACGAGGAGGAAGTCCTCCGCCGCGGACTCGCCGGGTATAAGGAGTATTGCCAGAAAACGCGGTACCGGCTGCTCCCGTTTATCTGGTGAGGCCTGGGCTTCAAGAATAAACGCGGGGCAAATGCGCCTTCACATGCGCATCAGCGCATCGAATTTCCCGTATGCCCTCTCCTTGAGCTCGCCAGCTTTCGGGTTTCCCCAGTCGTGCATCCACTCCGAAATCAGCGACATGCACGTGATCGGCACCACGCCTGCCTGCAGCATGCGCTTCACCCCATACTTGTGCGCATCGGGCGAAGCGTCTCCCGCGGCATCCATCAGCCCGTATACGTCGAGCCCCTCGCGCACCCCGTGGATGGCTGTGTAGGCGAAGCACATGCTCGTCCAAAGGCCGGAAACGACGATTTTCTTCCGCCCGGTCTTTTTCACCGCCTCCCAGACGCCCTCGTCGTCGAAGGCGTCGAAGCCGGGCACCTTGCGGGCGTACACCTCCTGCTTCGGAAAGAGCGAGGTTATCTCCTTTATGAACTCCCCGTTCCCCTGCGGGTAGATGGACGTGAAGACTACGGGCACGCCCAATATGTTCGCGGCCCTTGCGGCAGCGACGGCGCTGTTCCTCATGGCTGTCCTGTCTCCCGAGCCTACTCCCCTGAACATCGCGGGCTGGTAGTCAACCAAAACAAGCGCGCTGTTCTTCGCAGTCAGCAATTCCAGTCTCGTGTCTTTCATAAAAATCCCCCGCAATCCCATGAGAAGCGAAAAAATATTAATCCTCGCCTTGCCCGAGCTGAAGAATAATCGCCCGGGAGTATTCGGCCGTCCGCATCCGTTGCAACCGATTTTTAATCTGCACGCTCCTAATCCTTTCCATGCGGGATTTGCAGGGCGGGCAGAAGCAGGAAAAGGTCGTCATACTCTGCGGTGGCGAGGGGACGCGCCTCCGCGAAGAGACCGAGACAAAGCCCAAGCCCATGATACCCATCGGCGGCAAGCCCCTCCTCTGGCACATAATGAAATACTACGCATCCTACGGCTACTCGGATTTCGTCCTCTGCCTCGGCTACAGGGGAGACATCATAAAGGATTACTTCAGCGAAGCAGTGCGCGCCGCCGAGGGCTGGGGCATCACCTTCGCGGATACGGGCCTGAAGACGCAGACAGGGGCGCGCATCAAGAGGGTGGAGACGCAGGTCGGGGGCGGCCGTTTCCTGGCAACCTACGGCGACGGGCTTTCCGACGTGGACCTGCGCTCGCTGGCCGCTTTCCACGCGCAAAAAGGCACCGCTGCGACGCTTACCGCGGTCCGGCCGCACTCCAAATGGGGGGTCATCAAGGCGGATTCCAACGGCATCGTGGTGGACTTCGCGGAAAAACCCCCTGTCGAGCATTTCGTGAACGGCGGCTTTTTCGTGTTCGAAAACCGCATCTTCGACTATCTGGACGACTCCGAAGGATATACGCTCGAGACGACCGCTTTCAGCAGGCTGGTGGCGGCAAGGCAGCTGTCCATGTGGCCGCACTCCGGATTCTGGCATGCCATAGATACCTACAAGGAGTACATGGAACTCAATGACAGGTGGCGGCGTGGCGACGTGCCATGGAAAAGATGGTGATTTCTTGGTATCTGATTATTTTGACAGGAAAAAGGTGCTTGTTAGCGGCGCGAGCGGTTTCCTCGGCTCATGGCTCGTGAAGGAGCTGCTCGCCATGAAGGCAGAGCCCACCTGCTTGGTGCGGGACCGTTTCTCCAGCTCCATGTTCTACCGGGACGGCCTGTACAGGAATGTCACTGTCGCCCATGCCGACCTGACGGACTACCGTTCGGTTGAAAGGATAGTGGGCGAGTACGAGCCGGAAGCTGTCATCCATCTCGGCGCGCAGGCCATCGTGGGCGTAGCCAACGCATCGCCCCTGGGAACTTTCGACACGAACATCAGGGGCACATGGAACCTCCTCGAGGCGTGCCGCATGCACGACCGGACCGTGAAGAGCATCGTGGTGGCCTCGAGCGACAAGGCATATGGCAGCCAGCCGGTCCTGCCCTATTCGGAGGACATGCCGCTCAGGGGGCAGAACCCGTACGATGTGTCGAAAAGCTGCGCTGACCTGCTCTCGCAATCCTACGGCCACACCTACGGCCTGCCTGTCGCCATAAGCCGCTGCGGCAATTTCTACGGCGGCGGCGACCTCAACTTCAGCCGCATCGTCCCATCGACCATACGGAGCGCATTCCATGGCGAGCCCCCTGTCATAAGGAGCGACGGCTCGTTCATCAGGGACTACGTCTACGTGGAGGATGCCGTGAGCGCATACGCCCTCCTGGCAGAGAAGACGGAAGAGAAAGGCTTCAGGGGGGAAGCGTTCAATTTCAGCACGGAAGAGCGGCTGAGCGTCCTCCGGATAGTCGAGAAGATACTCTCGCTCATGGGCAAAGACGGGCTCAGGCCGGTCATAAAGAACCAGGCGGCCAACGAGATAAAAGAGCAGCATCTCAATTCCGCCAAGGCCCGCGATGTCCTGGGCTGGAAAAGCCAGTGGCCGTTCGAGAAGGGCCTGAAGGAGACAATCGCCTGGTACGGCGAGTATCTGTCCAGGCTGTGAGGTGCCCGCTTTGGTTACCCTTGTAATCGGGGCGTCTGGCCTTGTCGGCTATGAGTTCTACCGCCAGATGCGCAGGGACCGGGGCTGGCGTTTCACCTACCGGAACTGGCCGGTGGGCGGGTTCATGCGCCTTGACGCCACAGACCGGGACGGGCTGCATTCTGCCCTGGGCTCCGTCCGCCCTGACACCATCATCCTGCCTGCGGGCATGAGCGATGTCAACCGCTGCGAGAGCGAGCCCGGCCCTGCCGCACGGCAGAACATAGGCATACTGAAAAACACGATAGACGGAGTCAGGGAAAACGGGCTCGCCTGCAGGATCGCCTTCTTCTCATCGGACTACGTCTTCAACGGCGACTCCGGCCCCTACTGCGAGGGCGACAGTCCGGATCCGGTAAACCAGTACGGGGAGATGAAGCTTGAATGCGAAAGGCTCCTCGAAGGCTCCGGCCTCAGGCACATCATCATCCGCACGTGCGGCGTCTTCGGCTGGGAACCGCAGCGGAAGAACTTCTGCTACCGCGTCCTGGACAGCCTCGGAGCCGGCAAGGAGCTGGTCGTCCCCGAAGACCAGTATTACACGCCAACCTACGTCGCTGACCTCGTGTCCGCCGTGCTGCATCTGCTGGGGCGCGGCAGCGGCGGGCTGTTCCATGTGGCCGGTCCAGAATGCCTCGGCAGGGTGTCTTTCGCGCGTAAAATCGCCTCCTCGTTCGGGCTTCCCCCGCACCTGATCAAGGGGAAGCCGAGCCGCGAATTCCCTGGCCTCGCCCGGCGCCCGCTCCGCGCAGGGCTGAAGATGTGCAGGCCCGAGGCCAAAGGCATAGCCATGCGGCCTGTCCACGATGCCCTCGCGGACATGAAAGCAAGGAAAAGCGCGGAGTTTTGAGCTACCTCTTCAGCACGAGCGGCGGCCACCCGGAATCCTTGCCTGACACGATGACCTTCCCAACGTCCGGCCATCTTATCCCGAGTGCCGGGTCGTCCCATCTTATGCCCGCCTCATGCTCAGGGGAATAGTCGTTGTCTGCCTTGTAGCAGGTGACTGCATCCTGGCTAAGCGCCATGAAACCGTGCGCAAAGCCCCTCGGGATATAGAGGCTCAGCCTGTTCTTCCCAGTCAGCATGTTCGACAGCCATCTGCCGTATGTCCCGGAGCCTTCCCGGAGGTCCACGGCCACGTCGAATATCCTGCCCCTGGTGCACGTGATGAGCTTGCCCTGGGCGAACTCCCCGGTCTGGTAATGAAGCCCCCTCATGACGCCTTTTTTGGATATGGAAAGGTACTCCTCCATGAAGAGGGGCTTCACGCCGCGCGCTTCGAGCACCTTCCTGGTGTAGTTCTTGTAGAAATCGCCGCGCTCGTCATGGAACTCCTTCGGCTTGAGCAGGAACGCCCCTTCAAGCGGCGTATCGATTATCTCTATGCCTTCTATCCCCATGCTGACTAGATGGACCTGAAAATACATAAATATGACGGCGCCTATGACAAGGCTTAAAACCATCCATCACCAATAAGCGTCATGGCTTATCTGATGCTGGCCGCTGTACTGAGGCTCTCGGCCCTGTGCCGGCCGTTCATGCCAGAGTACAAATACGTGATGCTCCGCGACCAGGCCCTTGATATCCTGTTCCCCGGGCCGCGGCTCTATAAGCAGGTGCGCCAGTACGAGCAGCGTTACGCAAAAGCGTTCCACGATTACCTGGAACGCCTGGATGCCGCAGGCAGGGAAAAAGCCTTGGCCGCTCTCAAGCGCGGGATGGACGAGGAAAGCGGCAATGCCATAGACCGGTTCCTGGCCTTCTACGGCCTGATATACCGCCAGCCCGGGCTTCCCCATCATGAGCGGTACGACCTGTCCATGAGGGATGAAGTCGCCCGCATAAACAGCGAGCTCGCGAGGCTCCAGAAGGAGCTCAAGACGCCGCCGCACATCGGATTGGAATACCGCATGGACTGCTTCTACTTCCTGTCCGGCCTGCGTTTCGTACCCCCAGGCGTGGTGGAGCGCTGTGCCGCGGGCAGGGACGTGCTGGACTGCGGGGCCTTCAACGGTGATACCGCCATCATGTTCTCCAAGCTCACGAAGGCGAGGCGGATATACGCTTTCGAGCCTGACAGGTCCAATTTCTCCGCTCTCACGGGCACCCTCGCAGAATATCCATTGGAGAACGTCGTCCCCCTGCCCTTTGGCGTAGGCGAAGCGAGCAGGGCCGCATGCCTCCATGCGGAAGGTGCCTCCAGCTTCGTGGAGGCAGAATCCGCCGGAGGCGAAAGGATTGAGATGCGCGACATAGACTCTTTCGTCGTGGAGCGCGCCGCCGCCCCAGGCATCATCAAGATGGACATAGAGGGCTACGAGCTCAACGCCGTCAAGGGCGCCTTGAAAACCATAAAGAAGCACAGGCCCATCCTGCTCATAGCGCTCTACCACTCGCCGAATGACTTCTTCGGCATCAAGCCCCTGCTCGAGCGGAACGTGGAAGGCTACACCTTCATGGTGCGGCACCTTGTGTTCAGCCATGCGGCCTTCGAGACCTACCTGATAGCATACCCAAATCGCTAAGGGAAGGGAACAGCATCCGGATTTGGTTTTATGGTCGGAAAGATGGAAACAGCTGAACCCGGGCCGTGGGACCTGGCTAAAGGGAGCTTCTGGGGGATGGCAGGCAGCCTGTTCTGTTCCCTGATTTCATTCTTCTATGCCATATTCATCGCCCGCGCATTCCCGCCGGATTCGGTCGGGCTGTTCTACCTCGGCCTCAGTGTCATAACCGGGCTCGCCGTCGTCACAGATTTCGGGGTGTCCGTCGCCGTCAGCCGATACACGCCATTCTTCGTGGGGCGCGGTGAGCCTGAAAAGATACGCCAACTGGTGAAGCTGGGCCTCCTGTCAAACCTCCTGAGCGGGGCGCTGTTCACCCTCCTGCTGTTCTGGCAGGCTGATTTGCTGGTGCCCATCTACCATTCCGCCGAGCTGGTCATTGTCGTCCGGCTGCTTGCCCCCCTCCTTCTCCTGAACAACCTGGTCTCAGTGTGCACCTCCTATCTCAAGGGCCGGACAGACATGAAATTCGTCGCCATCGCGCAGAATGTCCAGAACGGCTCAAAACTTCTGCTCACATTCGCGCTCTTCTATTGCCTCGGGGCCTCCGTGACCCTCCTCTGCCTTGCGCTTGTGGCCTCGGTGGCCATTGCGTTCTGCCTCCTCTATCTCCGTGTGAGGTCAAGCGTCGCCAAGCTTCCGAAGCCGGCCTCGCCTTTGGAGCTGAAAGCGCTGTTCCTTGATATGCTCCCCCTCTGCTTCACCTGCGCCGCCATGGGCTGGACATCCATAATCTTCTCTTCGTCAGCCCAGCTGCTGCTCGCTTACTTCACCGACCCCGCAGTCCTTGGCGCGACAATCGCTGTTTACGCGATGGCGTCCAATCTGGGCGCGGTGCTCCAGATAATCCCAAACGCCATCTCCGCCATCGCCCTTCCTACGATCGCGCGGTTCTACGGCCAGGGAAACATGGGAAAAGTGGCGGATTCGGCCACGCTGGCGCAGCGCTGGGCGATGCTGCTCCTCTTCCCTGCCGCGGCCGTGCTTGCGGTGTTCTCTGACCACGCACTGTCGTTCCTCTTCGGAGAGGCCTATGGCAGGGGGGCATTCGCGCTCTCCGCCATCGTCTTATCCATCCTCCTGCAGGCCGTGTTCCAGCTCGCCCTCCTCGCATTCATAGCCAAGATGGAGATGCGGCTCCTCTTCTCGTTCATGATCCTCGGCGGCTGCCTGGGCATCTTTTTCAGCCTGCTGTTCGTCCCCGGTCTCGGGCTGGATGGGGCCGCCCTGTCAGCCCTGGCCTCAATCCTGGTGCTGCTCCCGCTGGTGCATCACATCTCAACGAAGCGGCTGGGCTTCGGGATACCGAAGGATCTCGTCCGGATATTCATCGCTGGCGCAGCCCTCTTCCTCCTGCTCCTGCCTGTCAAGATGACAATCGGCCCCGCTGCGGTCTCCGTCCATTCGATGCTCCTGTCCATGGCCGCATCCGGCATCGTCTCCCCCTTCTTTTTCCTGGCATATTTCTCGTGCCTGGGCCTGATATCGGCCACGCTTTTCATTCCGCTCTGCATCCTGCTGCGCTGTTTCACCCGCGACGATTCCATCGCCCTGGCATCCCTGCTCGGAAAGATGAACGCCCCGCGGGCCGTTTTGGCCGCTTCGGAGCGCCTGTTGGAAATGGGGATGCCGCGCTGATCATATGCCGTATCCTGTGCCGTCTATGCCGCGCACCCTGTGCGAAGCCACGGTGATGAAGCTCAGCAACGGCGTCAGGCCCAGCGCGACCGGCAGCATGGCCGCGAAAAAAAGCGCGCCGAGGATTATGCCGGCCCTGCCCCTCCCCCTGATGATGCTATACGCCCTGTCCCCCTCCATCACCCAGCCGCTGCTGCAGAAAAGCAGGGCAAGCAGCTCCAGGTCATTGTTGGAGCCGAGTATCAATACCTTCCTGCCGAAGTTCCTTGGGAGCGCAGCCACCTGCCTGCCCA
>CAZYGF010000012.1:0-10443 GCA_964647575.1 Microcaldota archaeon | reverse complement strand
ACACGTGGCTTGAACACGAAGTCGCCGCATACCATGGCCGTGCAGTTTCCGCTTATGCATGGGACCATGTCGTTCTGGGTGCATATTGGGATTAGGAACGTGTGGGTCCCCACGGTGACGTTGCAGCCTCCAGTGGTGTCTACCTCGCTTGGCGTGTCGTTCGTCTTGTCGCATTTGCCATTGGTTTTGGCTGTGAAGTCGTATTCCTGCAAGTCGCTGACATTGTAAAGCCTGCAGCCCTCGCTGATGTCATGCTCCACGTTCCCTATTTTCCATGTCTTGAGGCAGCAGCCGAGCGTCTGGGGAGGCTCTACGCAGCCCGCTATTATCACGAACGCAAATGCCAATGCAAGCGCTGTTTTCCCATCCATCATATCACTTTGCTTACCATCTTCATGAGTTCATATGGCTCGCCGCCCAGTATTGTCATCATGTATCTTACGAATACCAGAGTCAGGAACAACGCCACCAGCGGGTGGATTATGAGTGAGATATACGACTTGGAGAGGTCGTCGCGGTTCATATCGACGCTCAACGACGCAGTGCTCCCAAGGCCTGCAGAGCTCTGTACTGATGTGAGAAGCGAAACGCTGTTGCTCATGGTGGCGTAGCAGTATTGCGGCTGGTTGGCAATAGGCACCGGCTTGGCAGGCGGCGATGGGGTAAATCCGGGGTCCAGGAGGACGAAGAACACAGGGAATATGAAATACATGCCTATGCCGAGGGATATCATCAGCGCGCCCACGCCACGGGTGAAATGGAAGCACCTCAGCAGTATGCCGAACGGCAGGAACACGTGCAGCATGTTGATTTTCAGGTATTCGAGCAGGGCCCCCTGCGCATTCAGGCCTATGAGCAGCACAGTGGCCAGGTTGTTGGTTATCCTTTTTGTTTCGGTTTCCTGGTAAACTGCGCTATTCCAGTCGCCCCTGTATAATGTGATGCCGAAAACGCTGAATCCCATGTTGAGGGAGTTGAAATCGAGCCTGCTGCCCCAATCGGTGATGAGTGCGTCCTGTATGCCCGCCACCTCCACGGCCCTTGTCTGTATCCTGCAGCGTATCGCATCATATGCATCGTTCATTGACCCGCCTGGGTCGATGAGGGATGGAGTTTCAGTAGACGGCGCCACAATCTTGTGCGATACGCCGCCGCAACTGAGGTCTCCGGCGATGAAGCCCTTGGCCAGGTACATTGCGCTGCCGATCATGACCACCAGGAACACGGCCATGAAGAAGCTCGCTGCAGCCTGCAGAATCTCGGATTTTGCATATGCCTCCAGCTCCTTGATGGAGAACGCCCTGCCTATGACGAGAAGGACGTTGTGGAACACTATCGCAGTAATGACTGCGAGTATGGAAAGCGGGAGCCAGTTCGCCCACGTTCCCATGAAGCTCTGTATTGACAGCATCAACATTGTTACACCAACTGGGTTAGCCTACTTAAATCTATTTCCTCGCCGTAGAGCCGCGCTAGGTATGTTACGCTGGTTATGGTAGCCAGGAGCGCCACGGTCGGCAGGAACACTGCCGCTATGAATGCGTTCGCCGCGAATCCTATGGCGCCGTACGGGTTATCTAGCCCTCCGCCGAAATACTCGTTCTTCACCTGCTCTGCGCTTATAGTTATCATCGCCTCGGCTGCTGCCGCCCCGCCAGCGTGATCAGGATAGGTTTGCTCGTCGTAGTCGGATGCGGAAATGCCAGAAGGCGAGAAGCCGGTGCCTGCGTCCACCACCGTCCCCCGCATCAGCCAGAACACGCCCAGCATGAAGGGGTAGATGACGAGGAAGGAGAGCGCCAGCGCTATGAGCAGGGCGCCGAACGAGCGCATGTACGGCATCGCCCGCAGGAACACCCCCAGCGGCAGGAACAGGAACACGAAGCCGCGGTACACGAACATGAGTATGAATATGAAGTTCAGCGCTGTGAAGTGCGCGACGATGAGCGAGTTGAAGAATATGTTCAGCGCGGCCGTGAGCGCGCCGAAGCCGCCCACTGGCTGCTCGTTCGCTCCGGAGTAGCCGAACAGGCAGCCCCACCCTATGCCGCCGGTGTTGAAGTCGCATTTGAACGCGTTGAGATATGCCAGCACCGTATACCCCTCCAGGTGGTAGCGCACCACCCTTAGCGCGTTGTGCGAGTAGAGCGCCGATTCGTTCAGGTACTGCTGCGCGGCGTCATATACGTTCACCGCGCCCGCAGGGAGCCCGGTGGTCGGTATGCTGAAAAACCCCGCGACCTCCTTCATGTCTATGATGCACATGGTGCTCATGGCTATTGTGATGACGAAAAGTGTGGCGATAGATACGAACAGCTGGAGCAGCTCGGTTTTGGACCAGAGTATCAGCCGCGCATTGGAGATGGCAGTGCCGACCATGTAGGAAGCCCCGATGAGGATGGCTGTGCCCAGGCTGGCGTAGGCCATGAGCGGCAGGATAGTGCCGTTGAAGAACGTATTGAAGTCAGCACTGCATATGCTTGCCATCTACACAAACCTCGTTATCGCGCTCACATCAACCTCTGCGCCTGCCAGCGAAGTCAGCGTGCGCAGGCTCGCTGCGAACATCAGCAGGGCTATCACAGGCCCGAGCGTGGCCTGCACAAGGATGACGTAGAGATACGTCGGTATGTCCTGCCTCAGCCCAAGATAAGATGCCACTGCCTTGTCCTCGCTGTTGCCGCTCTTGAGCGTCCCGATGGGCTTGTTCAGGTTGCTTGTCCCCAGCCCGACGTCAGCGGCCTCGCATTCCACCACGCTGTTCGAGGCAGTAGCCTTGTATGGCGCTGTAAGCGCAAGCATGGAGCCGGACAGTGACGGATCCTTGAACGTCGCGCCGAGCATGTCGTTGAATATTACTCCTGCCGGCAGCATCAGGTGCATTGATATGGCCAGCGCTATCAGCAGGCCGCCTGCGCCCCTGGTCAGCTTGAACGTCCTGAGCATTATGCCAAGCGGGAGCAGGAAGAGGAGCGAATATGAGGATGATATGTCAAGCAGCCGTTTCATAGCGCTGAGCTCGCCCATGGCGAACCCTGCGATGCCTCCTGCCATGGAAAGCGGCGTGGCAAGCAGGGTGTAGCCGCCGCATGCGCTCACGCTGTAGCCGACCTCCATCATGCTGCACTGGTCTCCTTTGGACGCCTCCCTCGACGCGTCCATGTCGAACTGGGCTATCTCGCCGAACGTGGTTGTCATGGCGGCCAGGCTGTTCGTTATGCTGTTGCTCGCGGCCTGCTGGAGGTTCGTTGCGCCGGTGTCCACGAAAGCGTTTGATATGCCGTTTACGAGGCCGTCTGTGCCTACGAAAGCGGCCAGCATGATGCCGAGGGCGATGAGCTGGAAGGCCTCCTCCTTGGCCATCATCTGGAGCTCGTTGATGTTGAACCCTGTGCCTGCAATGTATAATAGCGCCAGCAGCGCTGCCGATGTGCCCACTGCCAACATTGTAATGCTTTGCCATGAGGTGGCGAAAGCCAGCGGCACGAGCATCAGCAGCACCAGCAGTTTTTTCATCAGAACACCTTGGACAGCCCCGGTATCTCTATGTCTCCGCCGAGGAATCCGGACAGGGATTTTATGAATACGAGCGTGGCAACTATGTTGAACAGGGGCAGGATGTAAATGGGCAGCATGAGCTTGGCAACGTCCTGTATTTCAGGCGTGCCCACGAGGCCGCCTCCGCCTATGTTCATGTAATCGCCTGCGCTGCTTGCCGGCGCGTTGTTCGGCGGCGTGCACAGGTCGCTGCACCTGGTTTCTATGGCCGGCAGGTAAGTATAGCTATCCTCGGTGAACAGGCAGGCCTCACACGTGCTCATGGGCAGGATTGCCCTGTAGTCCGCCGGGCAGTTCTCCATTGAGCAGCCGCCGTCTGTGTAATCCGGTGCCAGGTCTGAAGAGAGCAGCCTCTTCTCCACCGGGCAGGAACTGCAGGCAGTTGAAGGCGATACTGGTGCGATGGCATTTATGAAGGTGATGTTCACAGCGCAGCTGTCGTGTAGCGTGACGCAGTTTGTGCATTCGGTGCTGAGCGCAGACCCAGCTACGTTCTTGCATTCCTCTGGGAGGTTGGCAAGGTTGACTGGCGCTGGATGGGTGCCGCCAACCTGGCCGACCATCCGGCAGTATGCCGGACAGCCTGGGCAGAGGTCGTCGCACCTGCCGGTCTCAGGCATCACATAGACGCATGAGCTCTCAGCCGTCAGGCTGGCTGGGCAGTCCTTTGCGTTGTTGCACAGCGCGATCTGCGCAGGAGTCGTGCCTGCCTGCCTCGTCGGCCTGATGGCGAGGTTATTCCTGTTCGCGATCCTGCAGTCGAAGCTCGAGTTGAGGCACTTGCCGCTATTGCAGTTGGATTTGAGCGGTGGCACAACCTTGCAGGATGCAGGGCATTGGGTATACTGCGGGTCGCTCACGGCATTGGGGACGTAGCGCAAGACCTTGCACTGCAGAGGCAGGTTGGCGCAGTAAGTCTGGTTCTCCAGCGAGGCACAGCTTGGCGTGGTTGAGGAATAAGGCAGTTCCCTGCAGGCTGCAGGGCACTTGCCTGCGCTTCCATAGGGGCACGTGGTTTTGTCGCTGTTGCAGTAGCACGAATATATGGTCTTGCCGTACGTTACCTCCCCTATGGAGCCGGTCCAGTCCAGTGGATCCATGTCCTCTGGCTTCTGTGCAGTGCCTACTGCTGATGCCCTGCTGCCATTGAGGATGCCATCTGCAATCACAGAATCGGTATAGTTGAATGCCCTGGCGACATCGGTGGTGGTGTTGAGGAAATAGGCCCTCGTTATGCTGCCGGTAGTTATAGTATAATATGCAAGCGGCGGCACTTCCGTGCACGCTGCCGGGCAGTCCGATGTTCCGGTATCCATTATCTTGTCGCCGTTGAGGGTCATGTCCAGCGTCACCCAGTCGAATATGTACATTCCAGGGAAGAAGAACATGGTGCCGATTGCCGCGGCCATGAGCAGGCCGCCTATCTTGCGCGTGAAGAAGAACGAGCGTGCGACGATGCCTATGGCAAGCACCACAGGCGCCATCTTGAAGGCGATTTCCCCAACGAAGAACTTCTGCGCTTCCATGAACCCGAGCAGGTTGCTGTAATATTCGAATAATATGGCATAGCGGTCCTGGTCCAGGACTTTCTCGCCCGCGGCAGTGGTCGTGAATCCTGCCTGCAGGCAATAGATGCTGACGCAGCTGCCGCCATATCTCCTGTTCGCAGCCGCGGCGGCCTTCATGTTGGTTACCAGCACTGCCTTGGCGCTGGTGCTGGCTGCGGTGACATAATCTGCCAGGTATGCATTCGACACTTTCTGGAGGCAGCTCTCGCCCGGATTGCACACCAGGGGCAGATTGCTGTTCGCCACTATCCCTATGACCACGACGTCAATGAATGCTATGGCGGCCAGCACCACCAGCATTATTATGGCGTTGGTTATTATCTGCACCAGCTCGCTTCCGGCCCACGCCCTGAGGTCCGGCAGCTCGAACCCTATGCCTATGGCGTATCCAATGGCGACTATGGCTGCTGATATGATGAGTGCCATGACTGACAGGAGATGCCAGCTCTTGCCTATCTCCATGGCGAAGCCGGACGAGGTGCCGGCGCTGGATGTGGCGTTGCTGACGTTCTTGAACTGCGTCACTGTGACGTCCTGCTGGGCCATGGCTGTGACTGCCAGCAGCAGTAAAACGAACAGCACCTTGGTCTTGTTGTTCATCCCATCACTCTCAATGCCTTGTTTACGCAGCCCAGGAATGTAATCACCACCACTATGGTCAGGTTCGGCAGGAAGAACGCCTGGGGTATCAGCCTGGCGACATTCCAGAACCCGAAGGTGTTGGTGCATGTGGTTGCCGGGGAAGCGCAGCCGTAGCTGTCTGTGGGGTCGTCGCATACAGCCTGCGCGAAAGGCGTGCAGTCGTTGAGCGTCACCTCGTACATGCTCATGTTGAAGACGTACATGAATGGCACAACTACATACAAGCCGACCACCAGCGCAATCATCATGTTCCCCATCTGCCTGGTTGGTATGAAAACCCTGAGGAGGAACGCGATGGGCAGTATCCAGCGGACGGCATTCTCATTGATGAAGTCCAGCAGGAGCTTCTGCATGCTTATGCTCATGAGCGCGGGCACGAGGAAAGTGTTGAGTATTATATCATACTGGCTGGATACTATGCGCCTGTAGGCTCCTGCGGTCGCCGTGTAGGCGTCGACGAGTGGGTATTGCACGCTCCAGGAGAATGTCGAGTGCATCAGCAGGTCTATGTACTGCTTTATGTATTCGTTCGACAGGGTGGTGGCATCCCTCTTCATCATCCGGATGTAGCAGGATGACATGCTGTTTATGCCCTTGCCCTCGGCATAGCACTGGCTGGGCGGGCTTCCGGTCGTCCCGTAGAGGTTGGCGAACGTTTCCTTGTAGAAGAAACTCATGAGCGTGCAGCAGAAAAGCAGGACGGCGCTGAATGCTACCAGCAGGAGGATGGAGAAGCCCAGATGATATGCCTCGTCCTTGGCGAAGATCGTGTAGCTGGCATTGCCCGTGGTGCTGCCTGCGGCATAGGCCGCAGCTATGAGCATTATGGTCAGGCCTATGACCAGCCCGATGTTGACGCCCTGCTCGCTCATTATTACCCTCGTGGAGTCGTCTACGCAAGTCGTGAACGCGGCGCCTGCCAGCAGCAGCACGAATAATATCTGCTTCATATGAGCCTCTGTATGCCTGCCATGTACCACTCGCCACCGAGGGCGGACGACAGGCTCCTTGCGCCTGTCACCGTTATGATTCCTATGATGATGAAATCAAGGTATCCGAGTAGCACGAGGTTGTTCACATCCCTGAGGAAGGGCTGGACCTGGTTGAAGAGGGTGGTTGCATAAGCATCCGTGCCGCCCCCCAGGCTGCTCATCTTTGCCTCCCATCCGACAAGCGAGGCCGCATTGGCCAATTTGAACACCAGCATAAGGATGGGATAGACTATGTACTGGACGATTGGCTGGCAGACGGCGTATGCCCCCGGTATCCAGGCAATCGGCAGGCAGACGATGAACGAGAATATCAGGTCGGTCATGCTGAGAATGGCGCGCAACGGAATCGCAGAGCAAATCGGGCGGAAAATCATCAGCGGCCACGGATTGGAATCCAGGGCATTCAGGTCCATCCTGGGCGAAGGGATCTTGATCGTGCTGTTAAGCCCGTCTGCGATGAGGACAGACACCGGGAGGAGCACCATGCCGGCGATGGAAACCGCTATCATGGTATTGCCCAGCCGCCTGCTGAACGGAATGAGCCTCAGGCAGAGAGAGAGCGGTAGCAGTATCTTGGGCCCTGTTATCAGCATGAATATGATAAGCATCCTCATGCCTTCGGTGATGTAGATGGCGTTCGTAAGGCCGCTCACAATCATGTTTAGCGGGAGCAGCAGTATGGCAGTGCCTGACAGGGGGCTGCTGGAGTAGTTTAGGCTCAGTATCCATATCGGTACGCTCATATACGGCGCGAACGTGGCGCCCACCCTGATTTTCGCTGCCGCGCGTACGGAGTATTCGAATGCATTGTCGTACCACCCGATCCACTTGTCAAGCACTGCGAGGGAGGAGCTGATGTAGTTCGCGCCACCCCCAAGGGCTGCTCCTATGGGGTTGCTGAGGATGAAGAAGCCGACGATAATGCCGACGAGTATCAGTGCGGCGGCGAATTCGCGTATCTCTGTCTTCACCCATGCCTCCAGGCGGGGGTCGGACGTTGCCGTAGCCATCATGCTCATCATGCCCAGGAATATGATGACGATTGTCGCCACGCCAGGCACCGCGAACGTGAGATCAACCGGGCTCATGGCGAAAACCGCCGGCGACATTAGAAGAAGTGCCATTATCAGTAGCCCGCGTTGCATGCCTAGATTTCTTAGTTACTGATTTAAACGTTTCAGTTAACTATCAGTCGCCCATATGTGCTGCAGGGATGGAGACAAATTTATAAAGCATCAACAGATTAATACTAGCATGAGGGCCGCCTTCGCCTTTCTGTTCATCCTTGCAGTTGTTTCGCTTTGTTATGCCCAGTCCACCTCCTGCCCCACTTGCGATGAACTCACTGGCAGGCCCCAGGCCCAGCTGACCACCCTCGTGAACGACAACCGGACAGTGCAGGTCATCGGATTTTACGAGAACATAAGCATGAAGCCGTCCAGGCAGCCGCTGAACAATACCGTGCTGATACTGCAGGTGGCGCCTCTCACGGGGCTGAGCGGAACTGACCTCCTTTACAGGATTTATACCGATGCCAATGGGACGGCGATTTACGATTTCAATTCCCTGTACATATCAGGCGCTTTAAGCACCGGCGTTCTCCAGACCAAATGCGTCAATTTCCGGGTCATTTACTGCCCCTTCTGCCTCCCTGAGTCATCGTCGTGCGGGTTCGATGCGTGCATGAACTATTCCAGGATAAGCACCTTCAAGAGCGACTATTCCAACTTGGGCGGCATCGGCCAGATTACAGCTGCTGCTGACATACCAGCCGCCTCGGCCGTCCCCTCTCCTGTCAATGGGGAAAAGTACCTGCCGCAGATGGCGCCTGCCAGCTACTGCCCGCCGCCAATATCCCTCACCAGCACCCCTGCGCTCTGCCTCCCGCTCATCCTCATATTCTCGCTGCTTTCAGGCGCGCTTTACGTTACTGGAAGAAATCCGTTCGCCGGTTTCAACCTGGGCGGCGCCAGGACAGGCAGGCACATGAGATACCAGGCAAGAGGCCGTGGGGTGTCTGTAAGCGCAGAAAGCGTGTCCTACGCCGTGTCATCAGGCGTGCAGGTTGGCAAGACCCTGGCAGCAGGAGCGAAAGAGGGAGGGGGCGTCAAGGGAGCGCTCAAGGTTGTTGGCGAGGGGCTTAAAACAGATGCAAAGAGGGCCGGCATCCTCTACAGCGCGGATTTTCGCCGCGTCGGGTTTGGCGTCGGAAGCGTCGGAGCTGCCATAAAGGGCGCGAAGGCCGCTGCGGCGGACAAGAAAGGCTTTGCTGCAAAACTTGGGGCTGGAATGGGTGCGTTCAGCCGCCATCTGGGGGCCACAGCTGCTTCAAAGAAGGACGCTTTTGAAGCGAAAATCGCCGCCAAAGCAGCGGGCAAGGAGGGCGCGGCCGCGCCGCCTGGTCGTACGGTCGTTACGCCACAGGGCCTGCAGCAGTCTGGACCTAGTGGGCGCGTAGTAGACGCAAGCTCCATTCTCTATAAATCCAGCCTCCCTGGCTGGAAAGGTGCATTCGTCAGCCTCGGCATGAGCATTCTTAAAATAGGCGGTCTCGCCCTGCAGCAGTCCCGCCTCGGGCAGCTTGTGGAGATGGTACGTTCTACTTACGGCATGGTCGCTGGCAAGCCCTACGAGACGCTCATGTCGAAATGGCTCATAGACCAAAAAAAGGAGATGAATTCTGCTACACAGACCCTTATGGAAATGGGGAAGAACAACGAGGTCAGCATCAACGGCAAGAAAGCGACGATGACAGTGACCAAGGAGGGGAATTACTCGATAGTAACTTTCACTTCGGTAACAAAAGGCGAATCGCTCGGAACCATAGCAGGCGGCAAGGTCGAAATCAAGGAAATAAAAATTGTGCTCGCCAAAGACGCTTCCGGCAATCTCAATTTTGTTCAAAGCACGGCATCGGTCACCAACACTGCTGGCCAGCAGATAGGCATAAGCATCGTCCAGACCGACAGCCAAAAGCCACAGATTATCAACACCCAGACCGGCCAGGTGCTTAAGCCCGGCGAATCAACAGTCATAGATGGCAAGAAAGTAACTGTTTCCGCATTCGCAGGCCTGGTCGACAACTGCATGAAAAACTATAACGATAACGTCACAGTTCTCACCTCGCTATGCAAGTCCATCGAGATGGCCGCACACACGGAGATGGCGAAGACCGGGAAGCTCGAGCCTGTCTTCAGCATAGACGATAGGTTGAACGCGGCCATAAAGAAGGATCCAGAGCTTCAGAAAAAGGTCGAAGCCCTCAGAGGAACTGCGGCCGAGCAAGTGCTTGCGATAGCAGGCATAAGGCCTGAGGCATTATCCACAGTGACGGCGCCATCTGGCGTGCCTGCCACGCCGCAGAATGCCACGGCGGCTGCAGTAACGATTGTGACCAGGGCGCTTGACGGCTCTGCATTGCTCACGGCTCCTGCAAGCGGGGCGGTCAGCGTGCTAAAGCTGCCTGAAGGCGACAAGGACATAGTCCAGGCGGCTATCGGCGGAATCGTTTCTGGCCGCAGCCTGCATCAACTGTCATCGATGGATGGCGAAACGTTGAAGGCTTCGCTGATAGGGACGATATTCGTGAACCTTAAAGCCAGTGGCATGGCGCCGGCTGCCGCAGAAAATAAGGCAGAGCGGATGGTCGATGCAATGGGCGCTTCGGGCATAAAGACCATCGA
>CAZYGF010000011.1:0-10733 GCA_964647575.1 Microcaldota archaeon | reverse complement strand
TGCTCATCAACACGCAGCAGGAATACGCCGGCGCGGTCATCAACATGACCAACGGGCGGAGAGGGACGCTGCAGAACATGGAGCAGGAGGGCGAGACCGCGGCGATCACCACGGTATTGCCGGTCGCGGAGATGTTCGGCTTTGCGAACGAATTGCGCGGCGCGACGCAGGGCCGCGCCATCTGGTACCAGGAATACGCCGGCTATCACATGATGCCGCGCGACCTGGTGGCCAAGGTCGTGAGGCAGATACGCGAGCGCAAAGGCGAGAAGCCCGAGCCGCCCACGCCAGAGTTCTTCATGGAATAGTTTTTTTCTATTTTTTTATGGTTCTGGGGGATGTTATGCCGGATATCCGGGAGGGCTTCAAGGCAGTGCTGCTGCCCGCGGCAGGTGTATTAGCGATCGAACTCATCAGCGATATGGGCGGAATCGGCGCCATGCTCCATCCGAACCCGTCTTCGGCGCTCTGCCTGCTGCTCCAGCTGCTTTCCATGGCGGTTTTTGCCTGGGTGGGGAGCAACGCGGTTAAGAATCGCGGGGTTGGCGTGCTGGGAGGCGTGATAACCGCGTTTTTCGCCGCTGTGCTCGGCTACGGGCTCGCCTTTGCAATAGACCTCGCATACTTCTACACGCCTGCGTCATATGCGGCCAAATATCCCCCGGACTTTATCGCCGGCTGGGGAGGAAGCCTCAATCTGGCAATAGCCATGCTGGCGCCATTCCTCGCCATCGGCATAATGGCAGGCACGTTCATGGGCGCGGCTTCGGCGATATTCGCAGCCAGGGAGATGAAGATTCCTATTTTTTCCCGAGCCTGGCTTCTAGCCAGCCGCGAACCTCCGCCTCGGAGTTAGGTTCCACCAGCGCCCCGCGCGCCGGCTTGCCTTTCCTGAAAAAGACGTAGGTCGGGTAGCGCTCGACGCCGTAGAGGTCGGCTATCTTCTCCAGTTCTGCCGCGTCCAGCCTGTAGAACGAGACCTTTTCCTTGAACTCCTCTGACAGCTTCGCCTCGAAGGCCTCGGACGTCCTGCAGTCTATGCACCAGGAGGCGTAGAATACTACTACGGCCGCATCCTCGCCCTTCAGCTCGTCCTTCGGGTCGTCCTTCAGCTCCTCGACCATGGATGGACAACCTGCGGAAAATATTTAACCAGCATGGTCGAAGCCAATACGATGCTGAAGCTCTACGATACGCTGTCCCGCGCGAAACGGCCTTTCCGCCCGCTGAAGGGCGACACCGTCCGCATCTACACCTGCGGGCCCTCGGTCTATTCCTACTCACACATAGGCAACTTCAGGACCTACCTGTTCGAGGACGTGCTCGTGCGCTATCTCATGTTCAAAGGATACAGTGTCAAGCGCGTGATGAACATAACCGACGTGGAGGACAAGGCGATAATCGCAGCGCGGAAGGAGGGCGTGACCCTGGCAGCGCTGCAGCGCGACAAGGCAAGGCGCTTCTTCGCAGACTTCATGTACCTCGGCATGCTCAGGCCCGACATAGTGGCGAAGGCATCAGGCCACGTCCCTGACATGATAAGGCTGATCAGCAGGATATGCAGGAACGGATACTGCGTAGCGGGCGGCAGGGGCGCCGGGAACGGCGATGTCTACTTCAACGTGAGGAAGTTCAGGAGCTACGGCAGGCTCAGGGGGCTCGAGCGGCGCGATTATTTCGGCAGGGCCAGGGGCGACGACTACGCGAAGGAAGGGCTCTGGGACTTCGTTTTATGGAAGAGATGGACCCGTGGCGACGGGAGCGTCCGTTGGCACAGCCCGTTCGGTGATGGCCGGCCCGGATGGCACATCGAGTGCAGCGCGATGTCAATGCGCTACCTGGGCGAGACGTTCGACATCCACTGCGGCGGCACGGACAACATCTTCCCGCACCACGAGAACGAGCTGGCGCAGGACACGGCCGCGACCGGAAAGAGGCCGGTGAATTTCTGGCTGCACGCGAGGCACCTGACGATAAACAGGAAGAAGATGTCCAAGCGGACCGGGAACGTGCTCTACGTGAGGCAGCTCGCCACGGAGGACATACACCCGCGGTGCCTCAGGTACTACCTGATATCCGAAAGGTACCGCAGCCTCCTGGACTTCAGCTGGAATGAGTTCCGCAGGCGGACGTGCGGGTGCGAGCAGGTGGCGGCTGTGCTGTCAAGGCTGCGGAGAATCGGGCGCAGGGGCGGAAACCCGGGACCGGGCGATGGCAGGCGCGGAAAGGCGATCGCGCGCCGCCTGCTTGACGGCTTCGAAAGCGCGATGGACGACGACCTGAACACGAAGCTGGCCTTCAGGAGGATATTCGCTGCGATGCGCGATGTGGAGAAACTGCTCCGGGAAGGAAAACTAAGCGGAAGCGGCGCGAGGGCGATATGTGCGGCCGTGGGGCGGATCGATTCGGTGCTGGGCGTCTTCTGAATGGCGTTGTTTATAATTGTTTTTCTTCACAGTGATATGTGGTGTTATTGATGACATGGAAATCTGCAAAGAACGCGGCTGCCGGAAACAGAATTCATTTTTTCAGGCCCCTGGCCCTCGCCACCGCAACCACAGTGCTTGTTGCGAGCCTGGCGACCGGAATCGGGGCGAAGGGACCAGCAAGGGCTCCGAGGGTTAAGGCCAAGGTCGTTCATATGGATACCAGGCCTGCTGGGAAGGATACTATCTGCGTCGAATCTGCAATGGGCGAAAACTGCTATCCTGCGAAGACCACGAAAGAAACAAGGATAGTGAGGGTGGGGGACATGCTTCCCCAGGCACAGGCGGTCGGCATCTGCAAGGACCAGGGCTTCTGGGTCACGAAGGTGGACGGCGCAGGAATCGATGTCGTATATTCTACCAGGCAGCTTGTTGACGTGCAGCCCGACCGCATAAGGATACGCTTCGGAAAGCCAAGGGTCGTAGGGGAGTATCTCCTGCGCGCAAAGATAACGGCAAAAAAGGGCCGCGCCAAAGGCACTGCAATCGTGACAGTGGCCAGCAGCGTCGTGGAGGCGGCTGTCCCGTCGGACGCCGCTACGAAAGCAGCCCTCCGCAGCCTCGATACGATGAGCTCTGACGACTTCACGGCTGCACGGGATACGAGTGCAGATACGAACGCCAACAGATAGAAAGGCCGGCTTCTTTCTGCATTTTCCCTTATTTTATGTTTCCGTTCACCCGAGCCGTGCCAGCTTGCCGGCCCTGCGCGCCTTCTCGTACATTATGCCGTTGAACAGGTAGGCGGCGAGCACCCACAGGACGCTCAGCATGGCCAGCAGGGGGATGTCCGGCGTCGCGAGGCCGACCATCGACTTGATCAGGTCGAACGCAAGCGTGCTCGGAAGGAGCTTTATGGCCGGCAGTATCCAGCCAGGGTAGACAGCGTCCACGGAGAAATAAACACCGGATAGCAGCACTATCACGTCCGGCCATATGAACGCCAGGTTGAACGATTCCTCCTTCCAGTAGTAGCCCAGGCCGAGCGTGACCAGCCCCATGGAGAAGCCTATCATCGCGAAGAAGAACAGGGCGATGGCGAACGTCGGCCAGTCAGGCACGCTGAAGCCGTACATCATGTGCGTGGCGACGAGGTAGATGCATATCACGAAGAGCGCCTTGAGGAAGCCGCTTATTGCGCTCCCCATGGCCAGCTCGAAACGGGATATGGGCGATATCAGCAGGTGGGCGAGCGACTTGGACCAGTACTCGTCGACAAACCCGCTCACCATCTCCAGGTTGAGGAAGTATATCATCCTCCAGCCCATCATGCCGAGGATTATCATCTTCAGGTAGACCACGTCGGAACCAAGGTAGGTGGCGAAGAACGTGAGCGTGAAAAGGAATATCAGCGGCCAGATGAGGACATCTGCGAGCCTGAAGGTGTTCCTCCTGAGCGTGTGGAAGCTCTTGTAGACCTGCGAGTAGATGCGGGTGAGCGAGTCAATCATTCAACCAGCTCCTCTGCGCTTTTGATGCCGCGCTTCCCGGCCTTGTTGTTGATTATCCGGAGGTAGGTCTCTTCCAGCGTCGGTTCAAGCGCGCTGAGGTTGTATATCTCTGATTTCACGCTTGCGAGGGCTGACATGATGTCCTTCATCCTCGCATAGCTGTCCACGGAGACCATGGCCAGCCGCCCGGATCTCACTTCTGCATTGACCCCCTTTATTTTCGACAGCCGCTCCACGACCTCGCCTGAGTCTGAGCAGTTGACCTCGATGCTCCTTTTCCGCACGAGCTTCTCCTTCAGCCCGTCCACTGTGCCGGTCGCGAGTATCTTGCCGTGGTTTATGAACGCTATGCGGTCGCAGAGCTCCTCTGCCTCGAACATGTTGTGCGTGGTGAGAAGTATGGTGCGGCCCTCCTTCCTGAGCCGCTTCACTATATCGCGGATGCTGATTGCGGATTCCACGTCCAGGCCGACCGTCGGCTCGTCCAGTATGAGTATGCACGGGTCGCTGAGCAACGCCTTGGCTATCTGGTAGCGCTGCTTCATGCCCGAGGAGAGGTCATCAGCCTCCAGGTGGCGGGCAGCCTCTAGCCCGACCATCCTTATGACCGAGGCGATTTTCTTTTTCGCGCCCTTGACGTTGTACAGGAGCGCGTAATACATCAGCGCCTCTTCCACGGAGAGCGAGTATATCACGCCGGTGAAGCCAGAAACGACGTTGAGCACTTCCTGGGCTTTTTTCGCCTCCCTGGAGCAGTTGAGGCCGACGACCTCGGCATGGCCCGCGTCGGGCGCCAGTATGCCTGCAAGGATGCTTATGAGCGACGTCTTCCCTGCCCCGTTCGGGCCCAGGAGCCCGAAAATCTCGCCTTCCCTTATGGCGAGCGACACGTTGTCCAGGGCGTTCACTGTCTCGCCGCCGCTGCGGTAGGTTTTGGAGATGTCGGTTATCACTATCGCGTCGCCCATGGATGGCAATCTCCGGGAGGGTTTATATGTTTTATTTCGATGCGAAAATGCCCTGCAGGCGGGCTGAATAGGACGGGTTGCGGAAGCCTGCGGCCACAAGGCGCTCGGCGACTTCCCGGTCTATGCGCCTGCCCTTGCCCTTGCCGACGCTGCCGACGTAATGGAAGATGCGCGCGCCATTGGCGCACACGCGGTAGAGCTCGTTGTAGAATTCGGACGAGTACAATTCCGGCGCATGGGAGAACCGCGGCGGGTCGTGGATCGCGAACGAGAACGTGCCAGCGTCGAACTGCTTTATCAGCTCGGCGATGCTGCCCTCCATCAGGGTTATCTTGCCGTTTTTCTCCCAGAGCGCGTCGCTGAACGGGTTCCACTTCGCGAGCGTGACGACTGCAGGCGAGAGTTCGCAGGTGACTACCACTTTCACTTCCGGGTTCTTTGCAGCCGCGATCGCCGTATATCCGAGGCCCATGCACGTGTCGAGAACGATTGCGCCTTTGCTCCCGGGCCGGGCGTGCATGCGCAGCCCCTTGACGACCTCATTGGCGTAGTCGAGCGGCGTTTTGAAGTCCCTGACGAGCTGCATGCGCAGCCCGTCAACCTCGAGGACAGGGACGCCGTTGTAGGGCTTGAGCTTGTAGTAGTGCCTGTCGAACAGGTCCAGCCGCACGGTTGCAGGGGCTTTCTGGCCCTCTGCTGCCGTTTCAGCATAGATGAAATTGCCGTCCGTGGTGTAGGAGATGCCGCGGCTGGCCATGAACGGCTGGCGCCTGCGCCCGCCTTTCGCATCTTTCGCCTCCTTTCTTCCTTTCATACGCCGTGTTTCCCCGGGAAACTAATTAAATGGGCAGATATGGTATTTTTAGGTGGAAAATGTATGGTTTTAAATGTATCGGCGTAAAGTAGATAGACATGGATGAAGCCAGAGGCGACGGCAGCGGCAGGGGCCCAGGAGGCAAGCCCAATGTGCCGATTCCCTACGACTTTGAAAACCATAGTCCGGCACCGTTGCGGTCGAAGGACGACATAATCGAGTTCGACAGGGCGTTCAGGGCCATCACCGCAGACCTTCCCAAGCCCATATTGCTCGGCAGCGTCATGCGGCTGGCTGAAGCCACGTTGCCCGACTGGGGCATAGAGCTGACCGCTGAGAACCGGCAGGCTCTGGTGCAATACGCCGAAAGCTTTTACCGCATGGACGACATCGAGTACACCCCAGAAAAAGTCTCGCGGGACACGCTGCAGGTATTCAAGAGGCAGCTGCAGGAGAGCTGCCTGACACAGATGGAAGCCAACAGTTCGCTCATCATCACGAACATGCTGCGCAGCAGCGAAGACAGAAAAAGCGAGGTTTCCATATGCAATCTGGCCGCCGGTGCGGCGAATGTCGTCAGGTCGGTGATCACCAAGCTGGGATGCGACGGCACCGGCAAAGGCATACTCGAGAGGACGGTCTTCCACCTGGTGGACAGGCCTGAGAAGCTCGCGCTGATAGAAAGGAACCTCAGGAGGCTCGGTGCCAGGTTGGAGTGGCACGCCAAAAGCAGCGCCGAATTCCTCAGCGAGATGAAGGGCGGGAGGAAGAAGTTCGATTACGTGGTATCGGTATCCGAGTTCCACCGCAAGCCCTTCCTGTCCGACCACCTCAGGAGCATACACTCCATCATGAATGAGAGGGCGCTCCTGGTGGCTGCAGACTGGCACTCGCCGCTTACCATGTACCCTTCAGGGGTGTACGAGCTCCTCAAGGTGCTGAACGTTCCGAACCAAAGGCTCAGCGACTTCGAGGACCTGTTCGGGCCGTTCATGCTCAGGGACTGCAGGCAGGAAAACAGCACTGAGGAGAACAGGGCGCTTTGCGACCACATGGGCTATTGGAGGAACCTGGCGAGCAGCATGGGAAACGCTTCCACGGACCAGCAGGGCCTGAAAATAAGGATAATGAGCGCATTCCTGACGCAGAAGCAGCTCGCCGGGCAGCTTGAACAAAGCGGTTTCGATACCGACAGGGACAAGATAAGGGCCGCATTCCCCCCGGCGTCGGCGAACGCGCTTCCGGGCAAGTTTCCCGTGCGCATCCAGAACCGGTCCGACACGGCGGTTGTCACTCTTGCCATGAGGAGGTAATGGGATGCCCTCCAGCGACTTGCCAGAAAGGATAAAAGAAATCGAGGCCCTGATGGGCGAGATTTTCGAGGGCCTGAAGATAACTCCTGGCTCCATATGCAGGATAGCGTCCAGATACCTGAAAAACTGGGGCGTAGAGGTCACTGATGGCAATCGGGCAGCCATAGAGAAACAGGCGAGCGAGAGTTTTTTGGATGACTGGAAGGGCGTAAGCAGGCAATTGCACGATGCCATAGAGAACGCCATAGACAAGGCTGGCCTGAGCGCCGGAAACAAGGATATGAACGCGGTGGTGGCCACCACGGCGGTCCCAATCATAGGCGGCATGCTGGAGCGCCATCCCGACGGCCTTGACATACTGGACCTGGGAGCAGGCAACGGCGACACCACCATAAGCCTGCTGAATGAGATGGGGTCGAGGGCCGACACCGAAGGGCTGGCCAGAAAATGCCGCTTCTACCTGCTGGAGCCGTCCTACCGGAAGGCTGGCGAACTCGGGCAGCGGCTGGAGAACCACCCCCTGAAGCCGGATGCCACCATAGTGGCATCCAGCCTGGAAGGCCACCTGCACGCCCTGCGGGACGGCTATTTCCACATGACAATCTCGAACGCGGTCCTGCACCACATGTCGACGCCGTCCTACCTGGCGACGCTGCACCGGAAGCTCGCCGAAGACGGGGTGCTCGTGGTCGGCGACTGGTACACCACAGTCTGGTCAAGGCCTGAGTTCTTCCTTCCGATACTGCATTGCCTGAACGCGGATGAGGCCAGGGTAAAGCGCTTTGAGAACTATTTCGGCATAAGGAGGGACGCCCGGCAGGTCCAGCACCTCAGCGAGGAGCAGAGGAAAGCGAATGTGTCCATGGTGGACTATGTCAGGTGCCTGGCCGTGGAACTCCAGTGCGTGACCGACGGCTCGAGGCAGCAGCTCTTCGAGGCGCACCAGGCGCTGCCGGACCACCACGCGGACGTGAGGGCAGCGGGCTTCGAGCTGGACCTCGCCGAGCTGAAGGAGAAACACCGCGCGTTCGTGAAGTGCAGCTCCAACGTGGTCAAGCTATATCCGGACATGGACATCGCCTGCGTGTATGCCGCGGCCAAGGTACCTAAAAAGACGACTGCGCTGGTAAAGCTTAGAACTCAATAGTGTCCTGGCCCATGAAGTCCTGCAGGGCCCCTGGTATCGCGACCGTCTTCTTGCCTTCCTGGCAGTTCTCCAGTATGGCTATGAGGGTCCTGCCGACGGCAAGGCCGCTGCCGTTGAGCGTGTGCACGAACTGCACGCCGCCCTTGCCGCGGAAGCGTATGTTCGCCCGGCGTGCCTGGAAGTCGGTGCAGTTGGAGCATGACGAGATTTCCCTGTAGCGCCCCTGGGAAGGCATCCACACCTCCAGGTCGTAGGTCTTGGCGCTGGCGAAGCCCAGGTCGCCCGTGCACAGCTCCACCACCCGGTAGGGCAGCCCGAGGAGCTGCAGGATGCGCTCCGCGTCCTTGGTGAGCCCTTCGAGCTCGTCGAAGCTGGCCTGCGGGTCCGCGAACTTCACCAGCTCGACCTTGTCGAACTGGTGCTGGCGTATGAGGCCGCGGATGTCCTTTCCGTATGCGCCTGCCTCGCGCCTGAAGCAGGGCGTGTAGGCCGTGAGCTTCACCGGAAGGAGTTTCTCCTCAAGTATCTCGCCTGCGTAGAGGTTTGTGAGCGGGACTTCCGCTGTCGGTATGAGCCAGAGGTCGTCCTGGGTCTTGTAAAGCTCGTCGCGGAACTTCGGCAGCTGGCCGGTGCCCATGGCGGTCTTCGTGTTCACCATATAGGGCGGCGCGACCTCCCTGTAGCCCTGGCTTGCCTGGACCGAAAGCATGAAGTTTATGAGCGCACGCTCCAGCTTCGCGAGCGGGCCATAGAGGATGGCGAAGCGGTGCTCTGCCAGCTTGACGCCCCTTTCGAAGTCTATCAGGCCGCTTTTCTCCCCAAGGGTGTGGTGGTCAAGGACGTCCCCCGCCTGCTTCTGCGGCTCGCCCCATTCACGGACGACCGGGTTGGACGTTTCGTCCTTTCCCGTGGGGACGGTCGAATCAGGTATGTTCGGCAGCATGAGCATCTCCGCCTTGGTCTGGTCCTCAAGGGCGGTCGTCTCGACGGAAATCTGCTTTATGCGCGCCGCGATTTCGCCCGCGCGCTTCATTTCCGCGTCCGCATTCTGGCCTGCCTTCTTCCTGTCGTTGATGATGAAGCTGAGCTTGTTGCGCTCTGCGCGAAGGCCTTCCTCCTCCTTCTTTATATTGCGCCATTCCTTGTCCATGGTGAGGATTTTGTCGAGCAGGGCGAACGTGTCCTCGCCGGCGCTGCGTGCGACCAGCGATTTGCGCACCGTTTCAGGAGATTCCCTTATGATCCTTATGTCCAGCATGCCATCACGACTTGAGCAGGGCCTGCAGCTTGGCCACCGCCTGCTCCAGCTTCCCCTGCTCGTTGAATATTATCACTGCCGGCGAGCCCATGAATGCGGAATACGAGGCGAGGTATGCCTTGTTCATCTCGTCATGGAGCTCTATGTCGTCCACGTCCCTGCTCCGGCTAGGGTCATTCTGCCTCCTGGCTGCGATGGCCTTGACGTCAGCTGTGACGTATACGAACGCGTCCACCTTCCAGAGCTTGAGGAACCTGAACGGCAGGCCCGGGTAGTAGCCCTGGGGCGTGGCGATGGAACAATGCGTGTCAAGGATGGTCTTGTCAGGCATGCGGGCGAGCTCCTCTGCGGCGAGCTTCTGCGCCTTCTTCTGCTTCTCTATGGGCAGCTTGCGCATCTCGTCCCGGTCCTTTATCCCAAATTCCTTCTTCTCTATGCTCAGCATCAGGTCGCCGTAGTTCACTACCTGGTAGTCCGTCTTGACGCCCTGCAGGACGCTTGTTTTTCCCGCGCCGGGGACTCCCATCACGATAATCATTCCAAAACCTCCTGAATCAGCTTGAGCTGTGGATTTTTACGCGGTATCCCTATCGCTAGCAACAATTATTTACCTTATTATTCTGCCGAAAAGCGAGCCGTGGTTGGCTCCGGTTATCTCGACGTCGATGAAATCGCCCGGGGCGCCCCTGAAGCCCTTGACCACGACCTGGCGGTAGTTGGCGTCCCTGCCTGTGAAATCGCGCTGCTTCTCCGTGATAAGTACGCTGCAGGCCGTGCCGACGTACCGCTTTTTCGCATCCTCGCTGATGCTGCGCACGATGCGGGCGAGTTTCGTGCTGCGCGCCTTGACGAGCTGGTTGGGCAACTGCTTCAGCTCTTTGGCTTTCGTTCCAGGGCGCGGGCTGAAGCGCGAGACGTTGGTTATATCAGGTTTTACCCGTTTCAGGAGGCGGACTGTGTCCTCAAAATCAGCCTCGGTTTCGGTCGGGTAGCCGACTATTATATCGGTGGCGATGGTCGCGCCCGGGATTTCCCTGCGCACAGCGCTCACGATGTCCACGAAGTCCTTCACAGTATGGTCGCGGCCCATGTCCCTGCACACCTTCTCGCTTCCGGTCTGGACAGGGATGTGGAGGAACCTGTAGAACCTCGGCACTTTGAGCAGGCGGATGATGCCACTGAGCATGCGCTTCGCGTGGTTTGGGTTTATCATGCCCACGCGGACGAGGAACGGGAGGGGGGATTTTGATGCGCTGTCATCGTTCGCTATCGCCTCCATCAATTCCACGAGGTTCG